>CAKRCJ010000422.1 GCA_934307185.1 uncultured Roseburia sp. | reverse complement strand
GCTACAGATGCCTACAAAGGAATACTTCAAAGAAGAGAGTTTGAAAAAGAGAAATTATACAAAGAAGCCGGGAAAAGTAATTCATTTAAAGACAACCATACGTAAGATCAACCAGATTGAGAATCCAAGACTGAAGTATGCTTATCGCCTTGCAGTGATCTCCGGTTTACGGGTATCTGAACTGGCAGATCTTAGACCTTCCGATTTGGCATTTACGGAGGGACGTATAACGGTAACGGTCCGGAATGGCAAAGGTGGACACGGAGGGGTTATTACATGTAGGCAGGATCCTTACTTGTATGACCGTCTACAAGAATATGTTTCCAGGGTACAGGCTACACAGGAAGAAAAATTGTTTTATAGTGAGGCAACAATGAGGAAAGAAGCCGGACGCCTGGGCTTGGAATGCCACGACTTACGTCGTATTTACGCGATACTTTGCAGACGGGAGTTAAGGGCAGTGCTCCCAGCGACGCAAGCGGACAGAGAGGTGCAGCGTAACATGCGTCATGTGAGATTTGCTGTGACAAAAAGATATCTGTATAACCGGAAACTGCGGATGGACTGAGAGGGAGAAAATGATGGATAAAGAACTGAATAGTTTGTTAGAAAGCATTTTTCTTCTTTTGATGCAAATGCTCAAGAGCTTTATAATGGGCATCTGGCATGGTCTGCGGAAGGTATTGCAAAACAAGCAGTACATAATAGGAATTGGAATCACTCTTGTGATTAGTTATTTGATTTGGATGGCAGGAATGGAAAGCATCTGCAGAATAATCCCGGAGACAGTACCGGCATGGTTACAGCACGGTATTTATCTGATGCTGCTGGCATCACCGTTGATCTATCTGTTCATTATCGGGCAAACGGGGCAACAAAATTATGATAAATGCTTTGAAGATATCGGATTCAAGGGAAAGAACGGTAAGTTTCCCCAATATGCCGGTAGCAGCAAAGACGGTAAAAAGATATTGATTTTTTTTCAGTCTACGATTCCACTGTCGGAGTGGCGCTCTGCCAGGGAACGGCTGGAGACTGCTTTGGACTGCAGTATCATAAAAATTGAAAACGGAAGAAATAAGCGGACAGTAAAATTAACTACGTTACCATCGGATTATAAGATACCTACGATGGTGAAATGGTCAGAGGAATACTTGAATGACAAAAATGGTGTCCTTACACTGGGAATCAGCGCACTGGATACAATATCTTTTAACCTGAACCGGGTACCACATGTACTGGTTGCGGGTGAGACCGGATCCGGAAAGTCAGTGATACTACGTTGCCTGCTTTGGCAGATGATTGAGCAGGGCGCTCGAGTCTATATGATAGACTTCAAGGGAGGTGTAGAGTTCGGAAAACAGTATGAACAATATGGAGAGGTTATTACTGAAAGAGAACGTGCACTGCAGGTTCTGGATTTGCTGGTGAAGGAAAATGAATATAGACTGCATGTATTCAGGGACTTGGAGGTTAAGAATCTCGATGAATACAATAAAAAAACCAGGCAAAATCTTTGCCGTATAGGGGTGTTCACAGATGAACTGGCAGAAATGTTGGACAAAAAAGGCGTGGCAAAAGAGGAAAAACAGATATATGAACAAATTGAAGGGAAATTATCTACTTTGGCAAGATTGTCCAGGGCAACAGGAATCAACTTGTTTATGGGAGTGCAGCGTCCTGATGCTAATGTATTAACCGGTCAGATTAAAAATAATATACCGGTCCGAATATCCGGGCGTTTTGCGGATAAAACCGCCAGTGAGATTGTCCTGGGAAATACGGATGCGGTAAATCTGCCGGATATTAAGGGGAGATTTCTGTACAAGGTTGGAAATGAAACCATAGAATTTCAGAGCTTCTACTTTGATGATGAGACAATGCTCCATGAGGTCTGCGTGGATCAGGGTGATCTGTTGACGGAAGCACCGGTATATAAAGCTCCGGTAAAAAAGACAGAAAGTAGAAAGGCAGAAGCATCGACCTCCGGAAGAAAAGAGAAAAAGGTGGCGGCAGTCAAAACAAGTGGTGAAGTAAAGAATTCCTA
>CAKRCJ010000421.1 GCA_934307185.1 uncultured Roseburia sp. | reverse complement strand
TCTTGACGGTGCAAGTGCAGAGTTTGACATGGAGCTTGTATCCAAAGGAGAGCTTTCGCCGGTATTTTTTGGTTCCGCGTTAACAAACTTTGGTGTGGAAACATTTTTACAGCATTTCTTAAAAATGACATATTCCCCGCTGCCAAGAAAAGCAGATATCGGTATTGTAGACCCATTCCAGGAGGATTTTTCTGCATTTGTATTTAAGATTCAGGCAAACATGAACAAGGCGCACCGCGACCGTATCGCATTTATGCGTATCTGTTCCGGAAAGTTTGAAGCCGGCATGGAGGTTACCCACGTACAGGGCGGCAATAAGAAAATTAAATTATCCCAGCCGCAGCAGATGATGGCGCAGGAGCGGCATATCGTGGATGAAGCGTATGCAGGCGATATTATCGGTGTGTTTGACCCGGGTATTTTTTCTATTGGTGATACAATTACAACTGCAAAGCCATTCCGTTTTGAGGGAATTCCAACCTTTGCGCCGGAACATTTTGCAAGAGTCCGTCAGGTAGACACCATGAAGCGTAAGCAGTTCATGAAAGGAATGCAGCAGATTGCCCAGGAGGGTGCAATCCAGATTTTCCAGGAATATAACATGGGTATGGAGGAAGTGATTGTCGGCGTAGTCGGTGTGTTACAGTTTGATGTTTTAAAATACCGTCTGGAAAATGAATACAACGTTGAAATCCGTATGGACAACCTTCCATACGAGCATATCCGCTGGATTGAAAACGAGGACATTAACATGGATAAAATTGTCGGAACCTCGGATATGAAGAAAATCCAGGATTTAAAAGGCCGTCCGTTATTACTGTTTGTCAATTCCTGGAGCGTCGGCATGGTGCTTGACCGGAACGAAGGACTGGTTCTTTCCGAGTTTGGACGGGAATAGTTTGGATAATATTGAAAAATGATAGATAATTACGAAACAGATTAGGATATCCTGATCTTAAATGTACTTATACGAAAGGAAGAAAAAATGGCAGTCGTTACAATTACAAATGAAAATTTCGAACAGGAAGTGCTAGCATGCAAAATTCCAGTAGTAATTGATTTCTGGGCAGAGTGGTGTAACCCCTGTAAAATGCAGGCACCTGTTATTGATGAGCTCGCAGAAGAGTTAGAGGGCAAAGTAAAGTTTGGCAAAGTGAATGTCGATGAAGAAGCCGCGCTTGCATTAAAATATCAGGTTATGAGTATTCCGACATTAGTTGTTATGAACTATGGATTGTTCCAGACAAAAGCGATTGGTGTGCAGGGAAAAGACGCAATCAGGGAAATGCTTACCAGCATTCAATAAAATAACTTGACAATTGTGGTAATATCAGTTACATTCAATGTAATCTTTTATAGTATTCTTTATGGTCTGTCCAATATTTGGGCAGAGCATAAAGAATAGAGCATATAGCTTCATTTCAGCCAATTCGGCACAGTATTCCAGCAAGAATAACAATTAAAGATGAATGGAAAAAAGAATAGGGGTGGTTCATTTTGGTGTAAAAGGACGGACAATGTAAATGGAATCTGGTAAAACAATTTTCAGTTGACATTTTGTGAAAAGTATAATACTATAAGAACAGAAAAAACGAACATAAGTTCGCATGGAGGAAGAAGAATGGCAAGAGAAGATAAATTAAAAGCATTAGATGCAGCGATTTCACAGATTGAGAAGCAGTATGGAAAAGGCTCTATTATGAAGCTGGGAGATAATTCCGCACATATGAATGTTGAGACAATTCCAACTGGCTCCTTAAGCCTTGATATCGCACTTGGACTGGGTGGACTTCCAAAGGGAAGAATTATTGAGATATACGGACCGGAATCCAGTGGTAAGACAACGGTTGCACTCCACGCTATCGCAGAAACGCAGAAGCTCGGCGGAATGGCGGCATTCATAGATGTTGAACACGCACTCGACCCCGTTTACGCAAAGTCGCTCGGTGTTGATATTGACCACCTTATCGTATCTCAGCCCGATACGGGCGAACAGGCACTTGAGATCATGGAAACGCTTGCACGCTCGGGTGCTATTGATATTGTCGTAC
>CAKRCJ010000420.1 GCA_934307185.1 uncultured Roseburia sp. | reverse complement strand
ATTAAGCATAATGCATACAATATATAGCAGTAAAACATAAATGTTATATTTGTATATTGTATGCAACACGCTTTTTGCGACTGCGACCAGCCCTCCTGCTTTTTTATACCAACGCAGCTTTCAAAAACTCAATTATCCGCTTTTCGTATTCCCCTGTTATAATATTTTCTTTGCTCTCGTTTCCATTGTCTACAAAATAATTATCATTATCTTTATATTTTGAGAGAGAGTCTAACGGCCAGCCCTCCTGCCTTTTTTCCGATGGTTTCTCTACCATATAAAAAGAGCCGGTTTCTTTTGCCAGTTTCTCATCCATAAAAGATGAAATCTTCCCCTGATTATAAACTGCAATTCCGTCCAGATAATAAGCTGTTACCTTTCCGCCTAATGCTGCCGCCAGCTTCGCATAATAATCTATCATTTCTTCATCGTTTAGTCTTTTTCCGCCAAGCGGTGTCCTCACATGCAGACCCGGCTGTCTCTCATCTGACAGTGCAAGCTCCTCAAAATATAAACCGGAGTCGTTACAGATAACCCGGTCAAAAAATCTGCCATAAAACTCTGCTTTTATGATGGCATTCTCCTCTGGTGTCTTTCCTGTCTCTTCCGGCTCTTCTTCTATTTTTAAATCTGACAGAGTTACAAACTCCACCCCACAGTCCTTTAATAAATCCGCAAATCGCTGTATTTTGGACGGATTTGTTGTTCCTATTAATACATGCATTTCATTTTTTCCTTTTTTTCATTATGATAACTGAGCAAATTTTAAATATTACACAATTTTGTCTGTAACACAAAAACACTTTTTTACAATAACGGTGCAAACAGACGCATCATGCCCTGGAATATGTGAATGAACACATTTCTGTTTCTGCAAAACTCTAACGTCATCTCCTCCGATGCCGCAAAAGTATCCATACAGTCCTCTTTTAGCTGCTTTAATGCTGTGGTTTTATACATGAACACACCACACTCAAAATGAAGATAAAGGCTGCGGTAGTCTAAGTTAATGCTTCCCACGGTACCGATTTTGTCATCACAGAGAAAACTTTTTGCATGGATAAATCCCGGCGTATACTGATATATTTTTACCCCGGACTGCAGCAACGGCTCATAGTGGGACTGTGTGAGCAGGTATATCATTTTTTTATCCGGGATACCCGGTGTGACAATCCGCACATCCACACCTCTTTTTGCCGCATTGCAAAGGCTGACTAACATTTCGTTATCAATAATTAAATACGGAGTAAAAATATAAACATACTTTTCTGCGTGATTAATAATGTTTAAATAAATATTCTCTCCGACCGTCTCATGGTCTAATGGGCTGTCTCCATACGGCTGCACAAATCCATCCTCTTTAAATGGCTTTGTCTGGTAAACCTGTGGCATGAACTGTTTATAATCTTCTGTGGTATGATTGATGTAATTCCACATTTCAAGAAACATCGTTGTCATGCTCCACACTGCCTCGCCCTCAAGACGTACTCCGGTATCTTTCCAGTAACCAAAGCGTGATGCGCGGTTAATATACTCATCTGCAAGGTTAATTCCTCCGGTAAATCCCACTTTTCCATCCACGACAAAAATTTTCCGGTGGTCTCTGTTATTCATGATAACGGACATAATCGGGCGGAACGGATTAAATGCGGCACATTTAATTCCTTTCTGCTGTAATACTTTGTAGTATTTAGGCGGAAGTGTATTAATGCAGCCAATATCATCATAAATTAATCTGACATCCACACCTTCTTTGCTTTTACACTCCAGAATATCTACAATCGCATCAAACATTTCTCCCGGTTCAATAATAAAATATTCTAAGAAAATAAAATGTTCTGCTTTTTTCAGTTCCGCAATCATATCCGGAAACATTTCTTCTCCACAGCGGTAGTATTTCATTTCCGTATTATGATAAAGAGGAAAGCCAGCCCAGTCATTGATATATTTTGACTGACGATATACGGATAAATCCTCTTTTTTTAACTGTTCTTTTATCTCCGGTGTCTGATACAGGCAAGCGCTTACTTCTCTGTTTATTGAGTCCATGCG
>CAKRCJ010000419.1 GCA_934307185.1 uncultured Roseburia sp. | reverse complement strand
ATCCATGACTGCTGCGAATAGACTGTTTGCACATTTGAAACTATTGAAATAATAGTAGTAATCCCCATGATGACAGTCACGACTATATTCGAATATACTGTTATTCCAAGAATAGCACCTACCCCACCAATTATCGAGAGAATTATAAGCACAATCCGTAATAGCAGCTTCCTATGCGAAATCCATTTTTTTCTTTCTTGCTTTGCATACTGATCTGCTCTCACTCTGATTTTTTCATTGTGCTCATGTTCTCTCCTTTGGGCTTCTACCTCCTGTTCTCTAATCTTCATTGTCATTTCTGATATTTTTTGGGAATGTTCTTCACTCATGGCATTCATTTGGCCATTTAGTTCAGCGATTTTATTTTTGTACTCCTCTTCAATTTTACTTTTTTCCTCTTTATGCCGCGCAACCTCACCTTCAATTAATTGCTGCTCATAAGCTTTTTGTGCTTCTTGAACTGAAATTTCCGTTACGCTTTCAACATCTCCAAAGGTTTCTTTCCATATCTCGTGCTGAAACACTCGGCTTACCCGCAAAGTCGCGACTTGCTCTGGTTTGATTTTTCCTGCCTGCTTAAGCTTTTGCAAAACCTCCTCCACCTTCATCATTATTTCTGGATTTGGTTGCATTGCGCTATATGCATTTTTCAACAGTTCGCTTTCTGGCAAATTTTCAACTTCACCAGCCTTAATCCATGTAATCGCACTCAGTGTACTATCTAAAATAATAGGAGGAAAAGCCGTTCCACACACATTTTTCTTGTAATATGCATTAAACAGCTTCATGAAGTCATAGTTGTTCGTTACAAATATAACGCGGCAATTTTCAATCGTACTTCCTGCGCTATCACCACGAAGTCGATGTATTGCCAGTGCAGATGTAACATCATTTTTCAAATTATCCTCTGCGTAATGTGTGGTATTTTCACGTATATACTGCTGGATTTCTGATTCTCCAAGGACTTTGGTTTCATCTACTGTCCCATCGGCTTTTTGAATGTACACAGGGAGTTCATGCTCAACAATCGTGAACATATTTTCCAACTTGCTCTGTAGCCATGTAATCTCTCTCTCTACATCGCTACCACTAAAACCCTTCTCATTCAGTCCTTCAAGTGTTCTTGCTCCATTTGTTGTCGAATTTGCACTTAGCGAATACTTATATGCGGACAATATATTTATTATTTCTTGTCTTGTTTGTGGGAAATAACAGAATTTCCCATTTTGCTTTTTTAGCATTGAATGTAACAGTTTTGCGTTTTCTTCTCTTTCCTTATTACTATAGCCAAGCAAATCCAAAAGGAACGGTGTATCATAGAAAAAAGTGGTGCTGTTATAATTTGCAGAAGTCAAAGATCCATTCTCGGGCTGCATATAAATTGCCAGTCTCAAAAAGTATCCCTTGATTAAATCATTTAAATATTGGTATTCTGCTTTTCCTTCATCTTTGCATTCAAAAATAAATCTTGCTATATAGTAGTCAATTTCATATTTTTCAGGTGAAAAGGAGATGCTCGCCAAATCATCTGTTCCAATCTCCAGACCGTACCGTGAGAAGAATGAGTGCAAACATTTTATTGCCTGTTCGCTCGTAATATCTTTTGTTTTTTCACAGTGTGAAATTAAATACTGTCCCAACTTTTCTCCAAGGGCGCACAAATACTGCTCACATTTTTCCTTCCTCGTATTCATCTTCTCTATTTCATCATCAATAGCGCCTATAAGATAAAAATCTCCCTTTTCCTTTTTAATTGCTGAATATGGGTTTCGTGAAAGTACTCTTTTTACAATGCTTTCCGGCATATCCTTATATGCAAAATTTTCTCGGACATACTTTAACACTTTAGGAATATTGATTTTTTTGCCTGGAGATGTGAGTGTTGCAGTCGCATACATTACAAAAGGTGCTACTAAATCCAGCATATCCTTTTTTCTACTTTCCCACGTAGCCTCTAGCATTGCAGCACTTATTATCGCTTGATTGCCATTCATCTTATTTTTCCTCCGTACCTTATTTGTTCTTGTTTACGATCTTTGTCTCATAGTTTCCTGTTGCAATAT
>CAKRCJ010000418.1 GCA_934307185.1 uncultured Roseburia sp. | reverse complement strand
ATCTATTATTATTAAGGGGGAAAGTAATTGAATACAAAGGATGAAAAAATTCAGTGGCATCCTGCATTTGATGCAGCATTGCAGATTGAACTTGGAGAGGAAGCTAAATATCTGGAATTTGAGCCGGAGCATCTTCTCTCGAAAAAACCAATGCAGATTGATGTGCTGATAAAAAATGAAAAGCAGGTGCAGATTAAAAAGAATATCGGGCGGATATTCCGACAGTACAATATTGTGGAGTACAAATCGCCAGACGATACACTGACAATTGATGATTTTTACAAGGTATATGGCTATACATGTATTTATAAGTCAGAAGCGAAAAAGACAGATGAAATTCCGGCAGGAGAACTTACAATTACATTTGCCTGCTATCATTACCCGGTAAAAATGCTGGAAAAACTGAAAAAAGACCGCGGAATTACCGCAGAAAAGAAAGAGGAAGGGATTTATTATCTGATCGGAGACAAGATACCAATTCAGTTATTCATTATTCCGAAACTTTCAAAAGAGAATAATTATTGGCTGAATAATTTACGCAATGATTTAAAATCAGGTGGTGAGATACGCGGTATTTTGGAACAATATGAAAAATATAGAGACAAAAAATTATACCAGGCGGTAGCAGATGCGATTATGCGTGCCAATTGGAAAGAAGTGGAGGAAGAGAGAAATATGTGTGACGCATTAAAAGAATTATTTGCAGATGACATAAGGGAGTCGAAAAATGAAGGAAAAATGGAGGGGAAAATCGAACAGACCATCAAAAAATATAAAAAAGGATGCACCATTGAGCAGACTGCGGATATGTTAGAGGAATCTCCGGTGTTAATCGGGCAGATTTACGATATTCTTGCACAGCATGCACCGGATTATAATGTGGAACAGATTTATCAGGAATTAATAAAACAGCCGATTGCTTAAGCAGAGGTAAAAAAGTGCTATGAAGAAGTATGGTTGAATATACACATAAAGTTGTTTGAAAAAATCAAAAAGCTGGAAGGAGTGTTGCCTATGAAGCAAGAATACCTTGTAAATAAAAAAAGATTATTATTTTTTATTATTGTACTTGTTTTATATCTGTTATTGCCGAAACAGACATATTCAGTTCAAGGTGGAGTTTCTTTAAGGTATCCAGGTGATTGGATTTGGCCGTTTAACCAGCTTGGCAATACATTATTTATCGGTATGCAGTTTTTACAGAAATGGACCATAAAAAATTTATTGTTTTTTTCATTTACTTTATTCTTATTATCATTTTTACCTGAAACAGAAAAAATGAAATCCGGTGAACGGAAAGTCTGGATAGCAGTTTTTTTGGTTACTATAATTGTAATTGGTGGATTTGGCTTGTACATGATAATCGGAGTGTTTGCCATTGGTTATAACAGGATTTATACATTTATGTATGAATTATTTACTTTACATGAACAGGTTGTATCTGTTATCTGGGTGTGGGAAGCAGTTGTATTGGACAGAATTTTGAAAAAATAAAATTAAGAGATAAAAAATACCGTCAGACATTCATGGTAGTAAATGTCTGGCGGTACTTTTTTTTATTTATTTAATTCATATGAAAAAGGAATGGTAGTTTTATGAATTAATCAACGTATTTTTTTAATGTCTCAATGACAGCTCCCGGTTTTCTTGTCATCTCTGTGAAGTACTGGCAGGTAAGCTCTGCAAGTCCTACTTCGTAAAGATTTACACCGAAAATCTTAGCGTTGGAGAGGATATCTTTTAATTTTGCATCTGCATCAAAAGTATCTCCAAGCTTAATGTCAGCAACGTAAGGACGAACGTCATCTAACATTGGGTCCGGGCTTAATGTAAATTCATTGCCATTGTCATCAATTCCCATGAGGTAACGAAGCCATCCGGCAAATACCAATGGAATTAATTTGATATCAGAAACGTTAAGTTCTGGGGAAGCAGCGTAAGCTTTAATTGTCTCACCAAAACGGATTGCTAATTTCTGGGAAGTATCAGTTGCGATACGCTGTGGTGTATCAGGCATGAATGGGTTTGGAACACGTACTTTAAGTACAGTATCGATAAACTCTT
>CAKRCJ010000417.1 GCA_934307185.1 uncultured Roseburia sp. | reverse complement strand
GTTGCTCCGGTCTGTTTTCTTTTCTTGTAGTGTAAAAATAAATTGTAAAATTTCTTTCCTGCTGCCGTTCGTTACTTTAAGGCGATAGCCGCAAAATCTGCAGCACTACATTACCTAAACTCCGGTTTTATATTTTTGTCACTCAAGAAAAGATATATGATAATATAATTAAAGCATATTTATACATATAAGTCAGAATTTGGAGGCATGAGATAGAAAGACTTGTCACAACACTATTCTGCAAAAATACTTAAAAGAAACGGAGATTGGAAAAAATTATGGAATTGGGAAATTTTGAAAAAAAAATAAAGAGTGCAGAGATTGAAAAAATTGCAGTAAACATAATAAATGAGCCGATAAAAACGGTTTCCCGCATTTGTGAGCAATGGGGCGAAGGAGAAGAAGAGGTGCGTGAATATGATGCATATATCATCGCGTCCGGTTTGAAAAAATATATTTTAAAGAAAACAGGAAAAAGAGAAGCAGAGATTTATAAGCGTTATCTGTCGAAAGGAGATTTCTCTGTTCCACATTATTTTGGTGCATGGCAGGAAAAGGAAGAGGAATGGATTTGTATTGAATATGTGAACGGAACGGATTTAAGCGATATGACGGATGAAATTGCACTGCTGGCGGCAAAAAGCTTAGGCGATATCCAGATAAATTTCTGGACAGACCGGACAGAAGAAAATTCAGAAAATGAAGCGGCAAACAGATTTGTTGAGTATTGGAAAAGAATTTTGCGCCGGGCATCTTTTGTTGCGGACAAGCCTGTTTTAAGACAGGCATATCAGATATTTTTAGACCGCCAGTTAACCTGCCCATGTACATTATCAAATGGTGATTTTCTTGAATGGAATGCAATTTATAATGGGGAGAAGGTTGTTATTATTGACTGGGGTTTTGGTGGTATCATGCCATATTCACTTGATATTGCAAGATTTATTGCGCATGCAACAGAGACACGCAGTACGTTTCCGTTTTATATGAATAATTCACAAAAGGAATTATTTTTGAATAAAGTTTATGAGCAGCTGCAGACAAAAATTTCATATGAACAGTTCAGAATGGATGTAAAGCTTGCACTTTTGAACGAATACATAGAATTTGTGGAAGCTGATGAAGATGAAAACTACTGGTATATCGAACATGCAAATGAGTTAGCATCAGAGATAATTGCAAAATATTGTTAAAAGTCACAGATTTCAGGCAGCATTCATACATTAACCCTGTTTCTGCAATAAAATGTTCATAAATGCTTGAAATCATAAGGTTTATCGGTTGCTCAATGATTGAAAATGAAAAGAATTTAACAAGAAAACGACAATATGCTTTGTTGAAAATGTACAAAAAACACGCATATTTATTATAAATCATGCACATTGACACAAAAACAGCACGGTATTATACTTAGACCATCGAACAACCGATTGCGCAATAGATGCACAACCGGAAACAATGTTCGCAAAACACATTGAAAACAAATTAAAATAAGGGAGGAAATTTTCAATGAAGAAAAAAGTATTAAGCGTATTACTTGCAACAAGCATGGTTGTTTCTTTAGCAGCATGTGGCGGAAGCAAAGATGCAGCAGCAGACAGCACAACAACAGATAATGTAGCTGAGAACAGTGATAATCAGACAGCTGCAACAGAAAGCACATCAGATGCAGCAGCTGATACAACAGCAGCAGATGATGCAATCGCAAACTTAATTGCAGCTACAGACGGAACAGTTGATATCCAGTTATGGTGTTCAGAACTTGAAGCTTATCAGACAGTTATGAAAGAACTGACAGATAAGTTCCAGGAACAGTATTCAGATGTAGATTTCAATATCACAATCGGTGCTGTATCTGAGGCAGATGCAAAAGATAAAATTCTTGAAGATATTGATGCAGCAGCAGATGTATTCGTATTCGCTGATGACCAGGTAAATGACCTTGTAAATGCAGGAGCACTTCAGGAAGTAGCAGCTACTTATACATATAATCCGGCAGAGACTAACTCTGAGGCAACTGTAGCAGCAGCTACAAAAGACGGAAAACTTTATGCTTATCCATTAACAGCTTCCAACGGATA
>CAKRCJ010000416.1 GCA_934307185.1 uncultured Roseburia sp. | reverse complement strand
GACTGGGAGGTATCAATTATCAGGTCAATGTGAATAGCTCCATTATTATGAACCCGTTTGAGATTGGCATTGAACTTGAATATGATGAGGCAACCGGAAAAGAGGAACCAGCACTTCATCTGACGGAGAAGCAGGCTATTCTCAAAGGGATTCTCATGGCCATGATTAAATACGGTAAGAAGGAACCGGAATTTGTGGATGAAACATTTATGGATTCTATTATTGAGGATACGATTTCACATTTGTTTGAAATCCGTGGCATTACAGATGGTGATCCCAATAGCCTGTATGTGTCAGGGGACGATTATGCTGCCGTGAAAAAGGAACTGCCAACAATCCATGAATTTTATATGGAAATTCTCCGGAAGCAGCGAGATAACCTGGAAGAAAATCACAAGCAGGCATATTCCCTGATTATTGATGGTATGAAGAGTTATGTGAGGGAACTTTATTATGTTCCAGGAAAGGCGGTAGAGCTTACAAAAGAAGAATATGAAGCACTTCTTCCGGACGAAGAAGGTCGGAGATTTTATGTGGATAAAAACCATGACAGAACCAGAGTTATTGCTGTTCATGGCGTGCGTGCATACTACGATGGACAGTCCAGCATGGTAGCGGACCTGGATACACCGGCAATTAATATTGATGTTTCCCAGCTGCCTAAAAATGACAGACCGCTTGCGATGGTTATCGGTGCAAACTGGATCAATGAAAATATCATTAAGAAAAATTCGGCAAATCCGAAACGAATCAGTAAGAGAGCCATTCTTCTGGATGAGGCCCACCGTGCATGGAAATACAAGGAGCTCCGGGTTTTCTTTGAGGATCTGTACAGATCTGCCAGAAAGAGATTTATTGCGCCGATTGTTTCCACCCAGGCGCTGGCAGATTTTAAGGGATATGCGGAGACAGAGGCCATTGTAAAGCAGAGCCCGATTATTTTTCTTTTCCGGCAGGCAAGACAGGATCAGGAGTATCTGGAATCAGCCACATGCTTAACTCCAGCCCAAATGACTAAAATGTTGTCTCTGGGTGGAAAAACCAAAGACGATGGATCGGTAGCGGAAAAAGGACAGGTATGTCTGATTGTCAATGACAGGGTATCGTTTGTCCAGGTGGATTACCTTAAAAATTCAGAGACCGAGATTGTAGAAACCAATCCTGCAATTATTTATGAGCATATCCGGAAGAGAAAGGAGCGGGAATATGCAAAATCGAAGTTGGCATAGAGCCTGCAAAATGTGTTCCTTCCTTATTATATATGTGTTTTTTTTCATCGCTATATCCCTGCCAGCACAGGCAGCCGGGCAAAGAGATTTTACAGCAGGAATGATAGAGCAGTATGCGACTAAAGGAGATGAGAAAAATACTGACATTTCATCTTCCTGGATCGATCGAAACAATAGCGGTATTTATGATGGAAATATTAATCAATGGATTGAATCCGACAATGATACTTCGGAGGATGATGAGACAGACGCAGGAAATGCCTGGTACATAAACCTTATCAATTACATTTTAACGTGGATACCATTACATCTTGCAGATTTGATATATGACATTTTGAATTTGCTGGATGCATCGTTAGATCATTTAATATATGGACGCCTGGCATCAGACACGGCCTTTTTCACATTTGGGTTGGAAGATGGAAATATCTATGGAATCGTCGGCAGTGTGATTTATAACATTTTGCGTGGTATAGCTATTTTGGGATGTATGGTTGTTTTTATGGGGAGCATGGCAGCAAATACATGGAAACGAGGGGAGGCTGCAGCAAGCGGATTAAAAGATGCATTTACATATTTTTTATTGGGTGTTCTTTTAATGGTAATGATGCCGTATTTTCTGGATGTGGGACTTTTTGTAAGAGATAATATGCTTTATCTTTTGGCGCAGGATGCAGGAAAAACGCTCTTTGGAAGTTCCAGCACCAGTATTATCAGTGTATTGAGGGATTCTGCAAAGGAGAGTTTTTTAAATTCGGTGATGTATCTTGCTGCGGTGGTACTCAACATATCTTTCCTGATGGCATATGTGATGGTTGCATTATCCATGCTGGTCAATTTTATTCTTTTTCCGTTTGTAGTATTGA
>CAKRCJ010000415.1 GCA_934307185.1 uncultured Roseburia sp. | reverse complement strand
GTTCCATATTGTGGAACTGTGTTTCATAATTTGTAACTTCATTATAGCATCTAAATTGAAAATGTCAAATAGGTTTTTTGGAAAAAAAGAGAAAAATTTTTTTTCAAATAAGGCTTTCCTATTTTTTCTCTTTGAGCTATAATGTTCTTGTAAGGTTCATATTGTAGAACTAAGTTTCACAATATGAAACAATAAATAGATTTCATGTAAATCAGGAGGGTAATTTTATGGACCGTAAATATGACGTTATTACTTTAGGGGAGATTTTGCTCAGACTGTCCACACCAATTAACGGACGTCTTGCACAGGGAGATACTTTAATGAAACATCTCGGCGGTGCGGAATTAAATATCGCATCAGAAATTGGGCAGTTAGGTTTAAATACAGCCATTATTTCAAAAATACCAAATAACCTTTTATCCGCATTTATCAAAAATCAGTTAAATGCTTCCAGAGTAAGCGAAAACTATCTGATTGAAGACCACTGCGATGACAGCCGTATCGGTATTTACTATTATGAATATGGTTCTTATCCAAGAAAACCTCGTGTCGTTTATGACAGAAAACATTCTTCCATTAATAATATAGAAATCAAAGATGTACCACCAACACTTTTTTATAACACCAGACTTTTCCACACAAGCGGTATTACGTTAGGTCTTGGCGGAAAGGCACAGGAATTTGCCATCCACTGCATCAAAGAATTTAAAAAACAGGGCACTCTTATTTCTTTCGATGTAAACTACCGTGCAAATCTCTGGACTGGTGAGGAAGCAAGAAAATGTATTGAGTCCATTCTTCCATATGTGGACATTTTCTTCTGCTCCGAAGATACCGCCAGACTTACCTTCGGAAAAACCGGTACAATTGAGGAAATTCAGAAATCTTTCTGTGAGGAATATCCGATTTCTGTCGTTGCCTCCACGGAAAGAACGGTTATCACACCGAAAAAACATAATTTTACTTCTATTATTTATTCTGCAAAAAATGATACATATTATAGAGAAAATCCATACAACAATATTGATGTTGTTGACCGTATCGGAAGCGGTGACGCCTATGTATCCGGCGCTCTGTATGGTTATTTAAAACATAATGACTGCGAAAAGGCACTTGAATACGGAAATGCAATGGCTGCCATTAAGCATAGCGTCATTGGTGATATGGTATTTACTGACCTTGAAGAAATTGACAGCATTATTGAGCAGCACAAAAATACAGATGGTTATCAGGCTGAGATGAACCGCTAAGACTGGAGTTTAAGCAGCGCAGTGCTGCAGATTTTGGAGCTGCATTTTCAAGTTTTGCAAAGACCGACACTGCCATATTGTCAGGTTATGTTATGGATTTGAAAAGACTTTTTTCGGGAGTCTTTTCAAATCTATACCGGCAGGTGTTGGGGTGGCAGCTGGTTTTCATATTTCAAAAAGAATTTTAAATCTAATGTAATACTATTTCTTTCCAGAACTCCTCAATTGACCCAGCTCCCGCTGCTAATTTGCTCCACTGGCATAACTTTTCCTCATTTTGTTCCTTTAAAATATAATTTTTCAATTCTTCCGGAATAGTTCCATAGTCGGTCAGAAAACTAAATATCATCGACTGTATTCCTTCAATTTTCCCTTCAATTTTTCCTAATTTTATGCCATTTTCCAATCCAATTTTTTCTCCGGCTATTCTTCCCTCACGTTCACCATCTTCTCTTCCGGCTTCATATTCTGCCTTCCGCAGCTTTTTTTCTTCTTCCTCTTTGTCATATTCAAATATACTCACAGCTATAACCTCCGCTTTTTTCACCTTGAGAAATTCTGCAAGAATTCCTTCTTTGATACATTCAGTTCTAATGCCGGCTCGCCTGTGAAATTCTCATACATCTGCGATAGCCTTAATTCCTGTTTATCATTTACTTTTCTTGTTCCATTATAAAATACGATAAATTGTGGTGCTGGAATTTTCACAATGCTGGATATGTATAATGATTTTTTATCAACCAGTTTCTGATATTCACTGGATATATAAAATAAATCCCGCAGTGGAATATTCGGATTATAGGTAGACTGGTGTTCATAGAGATATAAATTCGTATCCACAATAAACG
>CAKRCJ010000414.1 GCA_934307185.1 uncultured Roseburia sp. | reverse complement strand
TCTTTCCTGCTGCCGTTCGTTACCTTAAGGCGATAGCCGCAAAATCTGCAGCACTACATTACCTAAACTCCGGTTTAAACCTGTGTATTAACCCCATTCACAGCCGCATATTCGTTTTCCTCCATCGGAATAACAAGGCATTTCTGTCCATTAATTGTTTCTGAATGAATCTGGCTCACTTTTTCAGGCTTTACACGTAATATAACATCGTATGTTTTTACAGTATCTCCGCTTGTTTCCTCGGACTCATCCACCGGAATGGAACGTGTCTCTTCTAACTGCTGTTTTAAATTTTCAACCTGCTCCACAAGTTCTAACTTTTCCCTGCGCTTTGCATTTGCTTCTACTAATTTCTGGTCAATAAGATGTTCTGCCGTAGGAAAGTCTTCCCCAAAAGTATCTTCATATGTTTTTTCGATAACAGCTGTCTGTTCTTCGGAGAGACCGCTTTCTGAAAGAACCTCCGCTATATCTGTCAATGTAAGCGGTGGCTGTTCTTTTTCTTCCTCATCTTCTGCCGGCACTTCAATTAATCCGCTTAAATTTCCCTGAATATCCAAAAACATAGCATCGCTTTCTTCATCATCCTCACCGATGACCTCTTTTACAATGCTTTGGAAAGTAAGTTTTTTCTCGGTGGCTGTAAATTTTGCGCCACATCCAAGACCTGACTCCATAAATTCAGCATGAGGTGTTTTTGTGTCCCTTGTATAGAACATAACTGAATGAATATCTGTGCTCCGGTCCGTAAATGCCGGAAATACAAAGCCGGTATCAGGCGCAGCAACAACCCAGTCACGAATACGCGGTCCGATACGGTTTTCATCTTCACGATAACCAAGTCCCGGTTTTGTAAGATTCACCGGACAGATTGCACATAACAGATATTCATACACCTCTTCCGACTCATCTAACTTGTCATTGTCTGATGTTTTCGTCATAACGTCATAAGCATCATGGAAAATAAGAATGAGGTAATTTCCAACATAATCATAACTGTCAATGACCATATCATAAAAAGTATCCATCAACTCATCATTTTTTAACTTACTTTCCCGTAATCCCATCAAAAACTGCTGTCTTCCTCCTGCTGCTTCCTCCGCAAGCGGAAATTCCAGTTCTAAAAGATTATTTCCAACCGTTCCGGACAAAACTTTTTTGGCAATTTCCAGATATTTATAAAACTCCTCATCTTCAAGATTTAAAAAAGTTTCTCCTATTTTTGTAATTTTATTATGGTCAGCGTCAACATAACAGCCGCACATACGTGTAAATGTACATGCTTCTTTTTTAAACCGGCGCTTAATTTCTAATATATCCTTCTTATTCATTGGTAAATCTCACTTTCTTACTTTTTTTAATCTGTGCCTGACTTTCTCTTTGACAGATTAGCAATCGTACATTTTATTATAACACTTCTAATTCATCTGGTGAATGAAAAAGTTCAGTATTGCAGCAAACACGCACCATATCAGATATGGAATCTGCAAATATGCAGCAATTTTATTTATCTTATAAAATCTGTAAACCATATACAAAATAAAAAGAATAAGAATAAGAAGCCACCAGAAGGCTGCCAGATACTTTGAAAATCCAAAGAAAATAATACTCCACATAAAATTAAGAAACAGCTGTGCAAAATAAATTTTTAAGGCATCCTGTTTTTGTGGATGGTTTGACTTATAAATCAGATAAGAGGAAATTCCCATTAATATATAAAGAATTGTCCATATGACAGGAAACACAATTCCGGGAGGTGCAAAAACCGGCTTATAAATATCCATATAAGCCAATGACATATTTCCACTAAAAAGTGCAGAAACTGCTCCTGCCGTAAGCGGTATCAGAATAAAAATCAGTAATAAACTATTGACATTTTTTGTTCGACTCATAATAAGCTCCAAAAATATTTAGTTTATTATATGAGTCACATACTTTAAAATATGATAGACATTAAAAACTACCTTTTAACATTCCAACCTTATATTGCAAAGAAGGTATCCAAATGGATACCTTCTTTTAAAGAGCGCGAGACGGGACTCGAACCCGCGGCCCCGACCTTGGCAAGGTCGTGCTCCACCAACTGAGCCACTCGCGC
>CAKRCJ010000413.1 GCA_934307185.1 uncultured Roseburia sp. | reverse complement strand
AGAGGACGGCCATTTGGAAGGAATGGCATATCTTCTACAGGTAATACACGGGAAACGACACCCTTGTTACCATGACGTCCGGCCATCTTATCACCGACAGAAATCTTTCTCTTCTGTGCAATGTAGATACGGACTGCCTGATTAACACCTGGAGATAACTCGTCACCATTTTCTCTTGTGAATACTTTGGCATCTACTACAATACCGTATTCTCCATGAGGTACTTTTAAGGAAGTATCACGTACTTCTCTTGCTTTCTCGCCAAAGATTGCACGAAGCAGTCTTTCTTCTGCGGTAAGCTCTGTCTCTCCCTTAGGAGTTACTTTTCCGACTAAGATATCACCGGCACGAACCTCTGCACCAATACGGATAATACCTCTTTCGTCAAGGTCTTTTAATGCATCATCGCCAACACCCGGAACGTCGCGTGTAATCTCCTCCGGTCCTAATTTGGTATCACGTGCTTCTGCTTCATATTCTTCAATATGGATAGATGTATAAACATCATCCTGTACAAGTCTCTCACTTAAAAGAACGGCATCCTCGTAGTTATAACCTTCCCAGGTCATAAATCCGATTAACGGGTTCTTTCCAAGTCCAAGTTCTCCGTTGGAAGTAGATGGACCGTCTGCGATCACTTCTCCAGCTTCCACATGTTCACCTTTGAATACGATTGGTCTCTGGTTGTAGCAGTTGGACTGGTTACTTCTTGAGAACTTAGTAAGTTTATATACATCTCTTGTTCCATCATCATTTTTCATGATAATCTGGTTGGACTCAGAGCTTTCAATTGTACCTGCCTTCTTTGCAACAACGCAGACACCTGAGTCAACAGCTGCTTTTGTCTCCATACCTGTACCGACAACCGGAGCTTCTGTTGTAAGAAGCGGCACTGCCTGACGCTGCATGTTGGAACCCATCAGCGCACGGTTCGCATCATCGTTCTGTAAGAATGGAATTAACGCTGTAGCTACAGAGAATACCATCTTAGGAGATACGTCCATGTAATCGAACATTGTTTTCTCATATTCCTGTGTCTCGTCTAAGTAACGACCGGAAACGGAATTACGTACAAAATGTCCTTCTGCATCTAATGCTTCGTTCGCCTGTGCTACATGGTAGTTATCCTCTTCATCCGCTGTCATGTAAACAACTTCATCTGTTACACGCGGATTTTTAGGGTCTGTTTTATCAATTTTACGGTATGGTGCCTCAATGAAACCATACTCGTTAATGCGCGCATAGCTTGCAAGTGAGTTAATCAGACCAATGTTAGGACCTTCAGGTGTCTCGATAGGACACATACGTCCATAATGGGAGTAGTGTACGTCTCGAACCTCGAATCCGGCACGGTCTCTTGACAAACCACCTGGTCCTAATGCAGATAAACGTCTCTTGTGTGTCAGCTCACCAAGAGGGTTATTCTGGTCCATAAACTGTGACAGCTGGGAAGAACCAAAAAATTCTTTTACTGCTGCTGTTACAGGTTTAATATTAATCAGGCTCTGTGGTGAAATTCCATCCAAATCAAGAGTAGTCATTCTTTCACGGACAACTCTCTCTAATCTGGAAAGACCAATTCTGTACTGGTTCTGTAATAATTCACCAACCGCACGGATACGTCTGTTTCCTAAATGGTCAATATCATCATCATGGCCAATTCCATACTCTAAATGCATATTGTAATTGATGGATGCGAAGATATCATCTTTTGTAATATGCTTTGGAATTAAATCATGAATATTCTTTTTAATTGCTTCTTTTAAATCCTCTGCATCTGGATTTTCTTCCATTAACTGAGCAAGGATTGGATAATATACAAGCTCTGTCACACCGAGTTCTTTCGGGTCACAGTCAACGTAATGTCTTAAATCTACCATCATGGAAGAAAGAACTTTTACATTTCTTGTCTCTGTCTGAATCCATACATATGGAACAGCCGCATTCTGGATATCATCTGCCAGGGAACGTGTTACTTCTGTACCCGCCTCGGCAATAATCTCTCCAGTTGTCGTATCAACAACATCTTCTGCAAGAACCTGGCCATTGATACGGTTTTTAAGTGCTAACTTCTTGTTGAACTTATAACGTCCAACCTTAGCAAGATCATATCTTCTTGGGTCAAA
>CAKRCJ010000412.1 GCA_934307185.1 uncultured Roseburia sp. | reverse complement strand
AAATAACTGTTATGGCGGATTAATGTAATATTTTTTAATATTTCTTCCTCTTTTATCTCACTTAATTCCACACCGCCAATGGTAATCTTTCCCTGATAACCCTTCAGCGTTCCTGTCAGCAGACCTGCAATCGTGCTCTTTCCGCATCCGGATTCTCCGACCAGAGAAATGAAGCTGCCCTTCGGTAAGCTAATCGAAATTCCCTTTAAAATTTTCCTGTTCTCTTCATAGGAAAATTCTACATTTTCAAATTCTATCGCATTTCCAGACATGTTGATTGCGCCATCTTTTATCGTATTTTCAGCATTATCTTTTGCATGATATTCTATTTTTTCTTCATTCAGGCAAGGGAAATCCTTTGTTCCATCCTGCGGCTCTTCCAATCCAAGGAGATTAAAAATTTTATCACTGGCAGCCATTCCGTTCATGGCAATATGGAAAAATGAGCCCAACAGACGCAGCGGAATAAAGAACTCGGATGCCAGCAATACGATAGTCAGAGTTCCCGCAAAATTTACATTTCCGGCAAAAAATTCTTTTAATACTACAACCATTCCCACGGCAGCTCCGCCATATGCCACGATATCCATTACACTGGTGGAATTTAACTGCATGGTTAAAACCTTCATGGTAATTTTCCGGAACCGGGATGCTTCTTCATCCATTTCTTTTGCTTTCATTTCATCGGCCTCATATATTTTTAAAGTAGTCAAACCCTGCAAATTTTCCAGAAAACTGTCTCCGAGGCTGGTATAGATTCCCCAATATTTATTCAGCAGCTTCTTGGCAAATTTCTGCACTGCCACAATGGATACCGGAATCAACGGCACACAAATCAGTAACACCAGGCTTGCCTTAAAATCCACAAAAGATAAGATAATAAATAAAGTAACCGGCACTAAGAGACTGTAAAAAAGCTGTGGAAGATATTTTCCAAAATAAGTTTCCAACTGCTCCACGCCTTCGGTACTAAGCTGCACTACTTCTGAAGTCGACACCTTATCCCAGTAAGATACTCCTAATTTCAAAAGCTTATTATAAATTTTCTCTCTTAAAATCCGCTTCACATCTACGCTGGCTGCATAAGATGACTTTGCCGCCAATCTGTCACAAAGATAACGAATCACGATAACTGCCAGCAAAATGATTGCGCTTTTTCCAATTTCTGTCCAAAGCTCACCGTTCAGGCTTACATTTCCAAATATGATTTTTTCCAGTAAACCGGATATTGTAAAAATGGCTGCAATCTGCGCCAAAAGGGCAATCCACTGACATAATACATTGTATACAACATACTTTTTCGCATGTGATAATAAATTTACCAGATTCTTCTTTATCATTTACTTTGTTCCCCTTTTCTCTTTTATCGTCGTAATTAAGTGCCAGATTGCCAGAATCGGATGATATAAAAGCATTCTTGGTCCGGAAAAACGCATTACAACCCGGATCCGTTCCCGCATTTCCGGTTTATAACAGTGAATCTTGCAATTTGCACAGAATGTTTTCTCCTCCATTCGTGGACAATGCTCACTTCTTGCCGCAGCATAGGTGGCTAATTCTTCACATTCCGAGCAGAGACCGTTTTGTTTATCCACATTTTTATGATTTTTTCTACAATATAAAGCAATCATTTCCGTTACTACATATTGTTCTTTCTTTCGCTTTTTCTCAATTGCAATTTGATTTCCTTTTTTCTTCTCTTCGATGTTATTCTTCATATTGCTCCCTATCCTCTATTCTTCAGTCATTTCCGGTGCTAATGTTCTGATTTTACAGAAGAAATACCAGATATGAAATACCCAGACAAATGCCAGAACGATTCTTCCAATCAATATTTTATCCATAAGCAGAAAGCCGATTCCCATAACAATCGTAGACGTTGCTGTTATCGTTAATTTCGTTTTCATCGTCCGTTCATTTACAAAGCTTTCCAGATGTTTCTTATATAATTTGCTTCCCGTAAACCAATTATGAAGCCGCTTGGAGCTTCTGGCAAAACAATAAACAGTTGCCATATAAAATGGAACAGTCGGTAAAACAGGTAAAACTACCCCCAAAGTTCCCAATCCAAAACATAAAAATCCAAGTGCAATCCATAAATAGTTTATTATTTTTTCTCTCATACTG
>CAKRCJ010000411.1 GCA_934307185.1 uncultured Roseburia sp. | reverse complement strand
TGTTTTTAGTCAAACTCTAGTATACAGGTAAATCCACGTTGCTACAAATGTGAGGTCACTTCATATTATCTAAACTCTGGTTTAAATTTTAAAATCGTAATTTTTTATTTGTAACAAGCACCCCAATATTCGCCACCAGCATGATAACCACATACCCACACAAAACAGGAAACATAGCCGGAACAACATCCATCAATGCACTCCAGTCCTCTTCATTCACCCATTCTGCAACTATCCGATATTCCATAAGCAATGTAATTCCCACAAATGACAGCGAACCTGCCATCGCCCAGTTCGCGTTTTTGCTCTTCTTAGCAGTAATTCCCCATGCAATTACACAAAAGATTATACTTATTATACCAGTTACTATCCACATATAATATACCTCCTTCATTTCTGATTAGTAGCTTTCATTACCTTGCTCTGTCTAAAATCTATATCCCCTCCTCATTTAATTTTGCCCGGATTGCTTTCCAGTCCGGATAATATTTTCCCACATAAGCCCAGAATGTTTTATTATGGCTTGCCTCCAAAATATGACACATTTCATGAACTACAACATATTCTAAGCATTCCGGTCCTTTTTCATAAAGGGCAAGATTAATGTTGATATGATGCGTCCGCACATTACAGGAACCCCATCTTGTTTTCATCTGGCGGATTGTAACACCGGAAACTTTTACCTGCATCTGTGGTTCATATTTTTGTATCAGTTTTTCCACTGCTGCTTTCAGCAAAACTTTTCTTCTTTTTATCTCCGCCTCACTAAGTGCGGGCGTGGCTTCCTTCTGCTTTTTTCTTTCCTCATATTTTTTCTGATATTCTTTTATCCAGGGCAGACGTTCTGTCGCAAATCTTCGTATTCTGAAATCACTCATCTGGTACGGTGCAGAGATTAAAACTGCTCCGTCCTCTTTCCGTATCCGGAGATACATATTTTTTATCCGCTTTTTGGTTACCGTAATGACAATATCCTCAACTGCAATCTGATACGTCTTTTCCTTCATACTGTCTTACTTCCTTCTTTCCTGCTAATATCTGCTTTTATTATAAACGATTACTTACAGCCAGACCACAAATTTTTACCAATTTAAAATTTGTATATTGCACATTTCTTTTTTCGTGTTATAATAAATACAAATAAATAATTTACCGAGAGATGTGAGCAAGGTAATAGGACGATTGATATCGTCTTATTTCCTTGCTCTTTTTTCGTAAAATGAAGAAAATTTCTTCAAAAAAACAAGGAGAAAAAATCCTCTGCTCACCAATGGGCTCGCATTTTTTCTTCGAAAAAACAAGGAGGATTTGATATGTATGATGTAGCAATTATCGGTGCCGGTGTTGTCGGCAGTGCGATTGCAAGGGAGCTCTCAAAGTATCAGGTAAATGCATGTGTGATTGAGAGGGAAGAAGATGTATGTAACGGCACTTCCAAAGCAAACAGTGCCATTATCCACGGTGGCTTTGATGCAGCACCGGGAACCTTAAAGGCAAAATTAAATGTCCGCGGTAATTTTTTAATGGACGAATTATCTAAGGAATTAGATATTCCATTTAAGAGAAACGGTTCTCTCGTTGTATGTACGAAAGACCAGGACCGCAATGATCTTACCGCCTTATTAGAAAAAGGAAAAGCGAATCATGTGCCGGACCTTCGCATTATTGAGCGGGAAGAGCTTCTTTCCATGGAGCCGAATTTAAGTGACGATGTCACCTGCGCACTCTACGCTCCTACCGGCGGAATTGTATGTCCATTCCATATGACAATGGCATTTGCAGAAAACGCTTATACGAATGGTGTTCCATTCTTTTTAAACACACAGGTAAACGAAATTAAAAAAGAGGACGGTTTTTACCGCATTATTTCCGTACATACCGATACAGATAAAGAAGAAATTTTTGAGGCAAAGGTCGTTATCAACGCCGCCGGTGTCTATGCGGATACCCTGAACAATATGGTAAGCGCACATAAGCTTCACATTACCGCAAGAAAAGGTGAATATTGTCTGTTAGACAAAGATGCCGGAACCCACGTTTCCCGCACGATTTTCCAGCTTCCTTCCAAAATGGGAAAAGGAGTTCTTGTCACCCCGACTGTCCATGGCAACCTGTTAGTCGGACCTACTGC
>CAKRCJ010000410.1 GCA_934307185.1 uncultured Roseburia sp. | reverse complement strand
CTATCGTTCACTTGCAGGATTGGACAGTATCGCACAGGCGGCAGGTCGTTGCAATCGAAATGGGGAAATGGAACAGGGAAGGGTTACTGTAATTCAATTAGTTGGGGATGAATTTGAGGTAATTCGAATAGCTCAGAAGAAAACGGAAGAAGTCTGTGAAAAATATAATCAGTCAAATAGTATGGAGAGTATTATTTTTCCAGAGTGGATGGATTGGTATTATGAAATCTATTATAAGAAAGTCAACAATAAAATGGATTATGATATAGGAAAGGGACAAACAATATATAAATTATTGAGTAGTGGCTTTCCGGGAGAAAGGAAACATCTGGTTAGACAGGCATTTGAAACAGCAGGAGAAAAATACAGACCGATTCAGGAAGAGGGAAAAACAGTGATAGTTCCATACAAAGATGGAATGGATATTCTTGAAAAATTGGAAATGGCGCAGAATATGTCTGAGAGAAAAAGACTATTAAGAAAGATACAACGCTATACGGTGTCTGTATATGAAAATAAGCTAAAAGAATGCTTACAAAATGGAGTGATAGAAGAAAGCAGGTTTTTACCAGACGTATATGTAGCTAAAAATTATGATATGGAAAAAGGACTGCTCAATGAACTTGTATTACAATATTATTGAAAAAGGGGGAAAGAAGAGTGGAAAGAAAAAATGCAATAGAATATAAAGTCTATGGGAAATATGCACTTTTCACCGATCCATTGACGAAAACAGGAGGCGAAAAACTGTCATATCAGGTGCCAACGTATCAGGCATTGAAAGGAATCACAGAAAGTATTTACTGGAAACCTACGTTTACGTGGGTGATTGATGAGTGCAGAGTGATGCATCCAATACGGACAGAGTCAAAGGGAATGCGCCCGATAAAATATCAGGGAGGAAACGATCTGGCATCTTACACATATTTAAAAGATATAGAATACCGGGTGAAAGCACATTTTGTATGGAATGAAAACAGACCGGATCTTGTAAATGACCGGAATGAGAATAAGCATTATCAAATTGCAAAAAGAATGTTAGAAAGAGGAGGCAGGAGAGATATTTTTCTTGGAACAAGAGAATGTCAGGGATATGTAGAACCCTGTACAGTGATGGAAGGAGAAGGATTCTATGACAATGATGGAAATATTTCTTTTGGAATCATGGTACATGGAATTACATATTCGGATGAAGCAGTCAGGGAGAATGAGAAAAAGCATATGACGATCCGGTTATGGAATGCATACATGAAAGACGGAGTGATTAGATTTCCGGAACCGGAAGAATGTCAGATCAGAAAAGTAGTTGCGGAAATGGAAATGAAAACATTTGACGAAAAAAATTTCTGTGGAATAAGGGAATTTGAAAGGGGGAATCTTTTTGGGCTGGATACAAATGCTTGAAAAAACATATGACGCATGCGAAGCGATTGTGGGGAAAAAGGTAAATGAAGATCCAATCTTACTTCCAATCTCGCATTCTACAGCAAATGCGCAGATAGAAGTGACGATTGACCTAAAAGGTAAATTTATGCCGGCTTTGTCCGGAATCATTCCAAAGGATGGGGAAGATAAAATCACGATTATCCCAGTAACCGAGGATTCGGCTTCGCGAAGTAATGGAAGCTGTCCGCATGCATTATGTGACAAACTTTGCTATGTTGCAGGAGATTATTCGTTATACACAAATGAGGACAAGACAGAATACTATAATGATTACATTAATAGTTTGAGAAAATGGACAAGCTCTGAATTTTCCAATAAGTGGCTGCAATGTGTATATCTTTATTTGAAAAAAGCTACACTGATTCAGGATTTAATAAAAGCAAAATTATTGATATTGGCTGAAGATGGTTTTCTGTCCGAAAATGAAAATAAAATTCAGTCAGTTGCCCAAAAAGATGCGATGGTAAGATTTGCAGTATGGGATAATGGAGAAAAACATGAATTGTGGAAAGAGCCGGAAATGTATCACTCTTTTATCGAGTATTACAAGACTAATTTGCATAATTGTAATATAGATTATGTGACGGGTGAAAAGATACAATGTTCTGAAAAACATCCATCGAAAATCAGAAATTCCGGGGATAAAGCAAAGATTTTTTCGGCAAATGATACCTCTGGTTTTACTT
>CAKRCJ010000409.1 GCA_934307185.1 uncultured Roseburia sp. | reverse complement strand
GTTCCACTTGAGCCTGCAATCTGGATAACCATGACAACGACAACAAACGCTTTACCAACATCACCAAAGGATACGGTCAGTGTGTAAATTAACAGGTTAAAGGTAAAGCTTGTAAACGCCGCCACAATATAAAACATCATCGGATTTAAGCACTGTACCTTTAACAGGTAAAGGTCTCCGATTACAACAATTGCCGCCTGAAGCTGTCCTAATACAAAAAACAGCAAAAATCTTCCAAAATATTTCTGGTATGGTCTTGCTGCCCGAAACTGTTCATTCTCTACCTGCACTTTAATGAGGGCAACTAAAATAACTGCACCTACCCAGAGGGCAAGAATGGTATAGAACGGTGTTACAGATGAACCATAGTTTTCTACCGGATAAACACGCTTTGTATTAACTGTTACCGGCTGTGAGAAAAACTCTCCCATTACTTCCGGGTCCGTAGATAAAATCCGGATAAACTGGTCATATTTATCTCCGTCATCTACTTTGTCAAGCTCCGTAAGTAAAGAAGCAATATCCTCTTTTGCTGTTGATATAATATCTTTTAAGGTAGAAAAGCTTCCATTCGAGCTGCTTACTGTATTACTTAAGCTGCTTAATGCAACACCTGTTCCGGCAAGCCCTTCATTCATACTATTTAAGGAAGCTACCATGTTATTATATGCAGCGTTGATACTTGCTTTCATAGAAGCAATATCTGACTGTAACTGTTTTTCAACAATTGGCATGACTGCCTGTACAAGCTGTGATGCTGCCTGCAATGCTGTATGGTCAATCGTAGGCTGATTTTCAGCTATTTTATTTGAAAGTGTAGTATGTATTGCGTTTGTTGTATTTTCAATACTGTCAAGCAAATTAACAATATCATCTCTATTACTTCCAGATGGGATTAAATCACTCTGCAATAACTGTTTGAGCATATCAATTTGCTGGTTCGTATTGGTAACGTTACCAATTGCCGCTTCAATCTGCTCTTTCGTTGGCGCATTGGAAACTAACGTATTGTTTACTTCCTGAAGCTGTGTGTGAATGGTCTGGTAAACCTGGTCCATCTGGGACTGTAAGGTTGTAATTGTCTGCTGTGCATCTTTTCTTGCCTGATTTACCTGTGAAGCTCCACTGCTGATTTTTCCGGAAGCACTTGTTACTTCACTGCTTGCCGTCTTTAAGTTGGAAGATAAAGTAGAATTACATTCCATCAGATTATCAATTGTCACAAGATAATCATCCAGATTGTCATTCACAGACGCCAGTTTATCAATAATTTTCTTTATGTATTGTGTTTTCTTCGCATCATCTGCCAGTTCGTTCATGCTTTCCATGACAGTTGATACGGCAACGTTTACAAATTCCTCATTAATACTGTTCTGGACGGTTCCCTTTGCAGTATCTGTAATCTTTGCTGCAATGGCATTCTTTTTCTCATTTTCATAATATTTCACAGATGGGTGGACTAAATCGTTCTCTGCAAAACCATACATGCTCTCACTGAAATCTTTTCCGATAACAATTGCTGCATAATACTCACCACTGTAAACACCGTCAACCGCATCATCCTCTGTATCGACGAACTGCCAGCCGATTGCATCATTCTCCTTTAAGCTGTCAATGACAGAGTCTCCCATTACGACCGTCTCTCCATCATCCTTGGTATATCCTTCATCCAGAGAGACAACCGCTACCGGTATCGTCCCGGTATTGCTGTAAGGGTCCCAGTTGGAGTAGATATTAAACCATGCGTATAAAGAAGGCAGAACACAGATTGCAAGCGCGATAAGCAGTGCGAGCTTGTTTTTCCATAATCCCTTCAAATCACTACGAAAAATCTTAAAAATAGTTCTCATTCTTTGGCACTCCTGATTTCATTCTTTTCCATTCCTGTATTACTTTTATACACGAACATTTTTATTATAACGCATCTGCAACACAAATGTGCAGATTTTCTGTAAAACAGATATTATTATACCGTTATTTCTCTCATTTTGAAACATACAATTTCCATTTTTTGTAGTGTATCGGTGATTTGTGTGTTATATAATTCCCGCCAGCGTTTGTTTTTACTGGCTCACCCGTGAACGGGTCAATATACTCTTTCAGAGTCATTTGATCATATTCCAAATCTTCTTTTAA
>CAKRCJ010000408.1 GCA_934307185.1 uncultured Roseburia sp. | reverse complement strand
ATTTATCTGGTGAAAGAATGCTATGCAGATATGATATGTATATTAGCACTTCATTTATCGTTGGCAGATTATTTGCAGGCGTTTATTAGCAACTTGGGAGAAATGGGAAAGCACGCAGATGAGATGGCGGATACAATGTTAATTGCAAGAATTGCAATTGTTATGTGCGTGGTTCGTTATCCAAGAGATAATGAATTGGAAAAATATTCAAATATAAATGAAAAAGAACAACAAATTATATGGGGCTGGGGTGATGATGAATTAGAGAAAATAGAGGAGGGATCAGAGTGCTGTGAACTGGAAGAACTGGCAACGGAATTTTCAGAACATTATATTGCAAACACATATAAAATGGATCTGAAAGCACTAATAAATAATGTGGTTGATATTATCTATGATCAGAAAATATTGAAGGAAATTATTCGGTATTTGTTAAAGTGCCGGGCAGAATATTATAGGGAGATGCTACAGGTTCATAATAAGAAGAATATGGCTGAAATCATGCAATTCTATCGTACAGTTCAGATGGATGATACAGAAAAGATGTTTTCAGAAATAGGAAAAATAATATCCCAATATGAAAAAGATATAAGGGTGGAAATGGGAGAAATGTAAATGGAAGCAACTACAGAGAAAAACGAGTATAAGCTGAAAGATTTTTTGCTGGATGTTTTTGCAAAATACAAGATAAATATAAAGAAACAGGATTTTGACACGATTTTAATTCTGGAGGAAGATACTAAAGAATTCAGAGCAGGGAGAGATCTGGAAGAAAAAGAAGAAAGATATTATGCATCGTCTGATATTAAAAAACCAGATTTTCCGGATTTGAGACAGTTGCCTGCAAAAGAAAAATATGTATTTGAGAATGAAAATACAATGTGGATCATATTTGGAAAAAAAGATATAAAACCAACAGATGAATGTAGTACGTCATTGTATCAGATGTTTCTTGGAGTACTTATAAGGAATCAGGATGCCTTAAGATATACATTTTTGTTTGAATATATCTTGGGAGAACTAGTAAGAAATATTACAGACACGGCACAGGCACTGTTACAGGAAGAAGATTTTTTAAAAACATTTAATGAAAAAAGAATGTTAATGCAAGAATATGCTGACTGGATTATAAAACAGTATGAATTGCCAGAACTTAGAATATTGAATGAACTGTCTGCTACAAAATATGAGAGAAGAGAATGCAATGCCCGTGTCTATTTTCAGCAGAAAGAGAAACAGACTATTGAACGATTCGGAATACAGGGACAAAATAATAGGCTGATTAATGCAGGAAATTTAAGAATGGTTAGAAAACTGCTGGAAATTTCAAATGAAAATGGAATTGATATTTTGGCAGAAAAAATAAATACTTCGGATGGGAAAACCGCGTATGCAGTACAGGCATTATTAAATGCAACGGATGATTCAGACGACGTGGAACAAATATATATTAAATTCAAAGGATATATGCATTGGAGCCTGACTATTGGTAAAAGGGAGGTATTGATATATTATCATGGAGAATACCAGTTAGGTTATGCCAAGGAAGGTGAAAACTATTTAGAGGATATCATAAAATTACAAAAAGATAACAAGCTGGAACAAGTTGATATACAGATGTTAAAAGATATTGTGGAAGTGTTAAAAGAACAAAGACATGGAACGTCTGTTATTTTTTTGGAAAGAGATGAAGCGGAACAAGAGGTAAAACGTCTATGTGACATGAACAGAGCAATACCCGTCGAATCAAATTTGAAATATAATAAAACTGAAGAAGGAGAGAATGGATGGCATAAAGCAGCATTTCTTGGAATCTCTAATATGGATGGGGCATTGATTCTGGATTTTGACGGAAATTGCAAAGCAATAAGCTGTATAGTAGATGGAAAAGCAGTGATTCCGGGAAGAGTGGAACGTGGAGCCAGACTGAATTCCATTGAAAATTATGTTGGCTCTAAGAAAAAAGGAATCTGTATTGGGATTGTTATTTCTGAAGATGGAATGGTTAACATTTTACATAATAAAAATCCTGAATATGGAGAATTCCAAAAGAAAAATAAAAAAAGGGGTTAAGTATCTTTCACTTATGCCGATATACAATGCAAGTAAGCAAAGAATGCTACTTCGTGAAAACCG
>CAKRCJ010000407.1 GCA_934307185.1 uncultured Roseburia sp. | reverse complement strand
CACAACAGCTGATGATATCTATGCTCTTTCTGTAGGTAAGAACGCTCCTCAGGGTCTTTACTACTTCTCAGCTGATGAGGAGAAGGACGGATCTATGAAGACTGGTTCTTCAATCAAGATTTCTCTTGCAGATGATGACTACAAGTTCTACTTCACAAAGACAACTGGTCAGGCATTTGACGGAATCAAGAACAATAAGATTTATATCAATGGTATCCTTCAGGAAGCTAATGATGACAAGTATGTAAAGGTTTCTTATGATGGTAAGGATTACCTTATCGGTTCATCAGGAACAATTGCTAAGGCTGGTCACTACTATAAGGATGCTAACGAGACTTATTGGGTAGTTAAGAAGGACGCTGCTGGTGATTTTGTAATCACAGAGTGCCCAGATGTTGATGCTGCAAAGGCTGCACTTAAGTAATTAACTAAATAGTTTTTTACACTTCACAGGAACCGCTACGGCGGTTCCTGTTTTGATATGTATGCAGCTGCACAATATAAAAGGACTCGTTTAGGAGTCCTTTTAAAAAGAAAAATCTCTTTTTTCATTGATTTCTTCATATCGCAATTTATCTATTAATGCCGCTGCATCAATATTACTAATGCCGGTAGATTCTACAACATCATCAGCATTAGTATATTCACCTACAATTTCAAAAAACTGTTTTATTGTGCTTTTCCCTGAACCATTTGGTCCTGCAAAAACAAGTACCATAGGTTTTTATTCTGCATATTCTTTATGTCCATCCGGATATTCAATGTAAGCTTTATGTGTTATAGTATCATATTTTGCAATAGGCTTTTTACATATCTTTGCCCTATTAATAGCAGCCTGAACTGCAGCTTCCGCATGGTCATTCTAATGATATGAGCATTGCTTCATTCCCTTATGAAAATTATCGAGTAATGAAAAATAGTGTAAAAATAGTGTAATTTTAGTGCAAAAATCAGAAAATGATTTGAGAAAATTATCTTAATAGAAGCATAAAAATGCCGGGTAAGGTCATTCCTACCCGGTTATTCTATGAATTATGCTAATCTATACTTCTTCTTTGCACCTGTTCCGACGATTTCAATCAATCCATTTTCCTTCATTTGGCGTGTGAGCAAATAAGATCTCGTCTTTTTTATATTTAGAAGCTCTTGTAATTCGCTGTCGCTTATCTCATTATATTCTGCTAAGTAATCAAGTACAGTTTTCATTTGTGGCGTAATAACAGGTTTATTTCTTTTAGTATCAGATGTCACCATTGTATTTTCTGAAGAGGTTGCGTTCATGTTAGGCAGCACCAATTTGAATGTATTATGTGTTACTTCAATTCGAGGCTGAATTAAGCAGTCCTTGTACAATGCAAATATTTTTCTGATACCTGTACCATAGGATTCAATTAGTCTGAGACGATGGAAGATTTCTGCCAATTTCCTGTTCCTTGGCTGAGAAATACCGCTTCTAATATCGTCTGCTGATAAGCCAGGCAATAATCCACCTATAGATATAAATTCCATGTATTCATCATTGACATTTATTATAATGCTTCCGCTAAAGCTATAATCACGATGAACGAGTGCATTAAGCAGTGCTTCACGAATGGCTGCTTCAGGGTAATCGGACTTGTCTATTCGTTCAAGTCCTTCAAAAGTTGATGTAGTGCGATTGCATAATGCGAGGTAATCATAGCTATCATCTAGTTGCTTGAAAATTGAACCACTGAATTCTTTTGAATCTTTAAATACAGTATTATCTTTATCTCCAAATACAGCAATTTTTGTTGTATGTTGACATTGATCTGAAATAATCAGCGCCAGATTTGTATACTGATCATCATCAATATTCCTTAAGCCGAGCGCAATGAATTTCTCATCCGAAAATTCAATTTTGTATCGTTTAAATGCTTCGGAAGCTTCATTGAATGTCAAGTTCTGATTAGTGGTTCGCATTTCCTCAAATATATCACCGTCAGAATCTTTAATCATTTGGCGAATAAGTTCTGGTGAAGCCTGAACACTGGTTGCACCTTGACGAACATATACTCCATTAGGCTTTAGGCCTTTACCTTTAAGATAATATGGTTTAAAGCTTCCTTCACTGACTTCAATTCGAATAACATTATTATCCTGCAAAATATAACGTACAAAC
>CAKRCJ010000406.1 GCA_934307185.1 uncultured Roseburia sp. | reverse complement strand
GCATTATTCCGATCAGCATTGCAGCAGCAATTATGACAGCAATAAATATCTTTGCTCTCCCGCCTTCCTTTTTTCTTCGTGATCTCGGGGGATCTTTTGGTTCATTTTCATTTATATAATTCATAAGAACGATCGTCTTCCTTCATTTTATATTAATCCATAAATTTTAGCATACACTCTATATAAAAAGAACCTCCTTATCAGATGCTGCTCTTCCCGACAGCATTAAAAATCGAAATAATAACCGATATAGTAATAAGCTTAAGAATATTTCAGGAATCATTTGACATTTACACGTCCTATATATAAACTGATTCCTAAAGCATATCATTTTAATTGGTTTTAAGAGGTTTAAAATAATGGCGAATGAAAACACTCGTGATGCAGTAAAGCTTATGCAGACGATCGGTGAGGTGGCGGTATCTCTTCAGGACACCTGCAGCTCAGATTTCGACTCAAGATATATTGGCATGGAGGAGGCCGCAGAGGAAGCTATCAAGCACCTTTTTGTAGCTCTTTTCCCGTATCATTTCGGTAAATCAAGAGATCGCTTTGATCCTACAGAAAAGCGTTCCTGGGAGCTCATGCGCTGCTATGATGCAATTTCAAGAGCTCTTCGTTTTGTTGTAAATGATCAAAACTGTGCAGATTTTAAGGCTGACGAGCTTATACGCAGACTTCCAAAGGTTCTCGAATATCTCAATACAGACGTTCAGGCAGCATATGAGGGAGATCCTGCCGCAATTAGTCCGGATGAAATCATTCTCACATACCCTGGCTTTAAGGCTATATGCATTTATCGTATTGCTCATGAGCTCTATGAAATGAAGATACCGATCCTGCCTCGTATCATGACGGAGTATGCTCATGCTATGACAGGCATTGATATCCATCCGGGTGCGACTATAGGTAAATACTTCTTCATTGACCACGGAACCGGTGTCGTTGTCGGAGAGACCACCACTATAGGCGAGCATGTTAAGCTTTATCAGCATGTCACCTTAGGTGCAAAGAGCTTTGAGGCAAATGATGACGGATCCTTAGTTAAGGGCATCAAGCGTCATCCTGATATCGGAAACTATGTTGTAGTCTATGCCGGAGCAACTATACTTGGCGGCAATACCCACATCGGAGATCACTGCGTTATAGGAGGAAGCGTATGGCTTACTCATTCTCTTCCTGCCGGTGAGACCATAACTGTCCGTGTAACGGAAGGCACACTGGTCACCAACTCCAATGAAGCAAAATAATTTCAGTTAATAGAATATGAACCAAAACAACAAATAGTAAAAGATCGGAGAGCTTTTTATACAGGCTCTCCGTTTTTTTGTAAAGCTTAATAAAACCATAGCTCTGCACATATAAAGGAAAAATGACTGTAATCTTGCACATCTGATTTAAAAAAGTTATACTTAGTTAGCTTAAGCTAACAAGATATAGTTTTGCAGATTCAGGAGACTATTACAAACATGGAACTTAAACAGTTGGAATATTTCACTATTGTGTGTAATAAAGGCAGCTTCAGTCAGGCAGCTGAGTGCCTTTATACCTCACAGCCTAATGTCAGTAAAATAATTTCTTCTCTGGAAAAGGAACTTGGCCAAAAGCTGGTTGAACGAAGCAGCCGAGGCCTTAGGATCACACCATTTGGAGAAACGGTGCGTGACTATGCAAAGGTTATACTCAAACACGCTTCTCTCATCAACTCTATGGCTACACATCACAGCGGTAAAAAATTTACTCTGGCAACATACCCAAGTAATATGATCACAAGCTTTCTGGTGGATTTTTATAAATACTGGGACAATGAGTATATTGTTGAGCATCAGGAAGGCAGTGTGGAAGAGATCAGCAACTGGGTAGCCCGCGGACAGTCTGAACTCGGTGTTGTATATATTGCGCAGCGCCAGCTGACAGCATTCCGTCATATCCTTGGACATAAGAATCTGGTATTTGAGCCATTTGATATGAAGGAGGCCTGTGTCTATGTCGGGCCTAATCACCCCTACTACGAAAGAAGCAGTGTTGATTTCTCTGAGCTGTCCAGCTTGCGTTTCATTGGCGCTGTACGTGACTATTTTTCAATGGAGCATCACCTTGACAGGGTTTCACTTGGGGCTATCAGTACCAAGGATTTGAAC
>CAKRCJ010000405.1 GCA_934307185.1 uncultured Roseburia sp. | reverse complement strand
GAAGGAGATAAGAAAACCCCTTCCCCTCATGAATGAGGGGTTAGGGGAGTTGAGAGTGTCGCAGACACTTTTTTATAGGAAAATGGTATTATGTTTTGGTGATAAAGATATGACAATTTTTGAAAATATGGTAAAATATCCGAAAAGACAGAGAGTTTGAGGAATGAAAATGCATGATAAATTAAAGAAAATGGTGGAATATATAAGGTCAAATTTTGTTACAGTATATCTGCTTCTGATGTTTTTCTATTTTCCACTATACACAAGAGACATGCTATATGATGTGACAGTGGCAAAGTATTTATTTGTTGTAAAAACAACAATCTTTTTCGCAGGTTGTTTTTTACTCCTCTATTTTTTAAAATGGGATAAAATATGTAAAGACAGATTTCAAAAAGGTGACGTTTTATATGTTCTTTTTCTGCTGGCAGGAGTCATCAGTGTGTGTATTTCTGACAACAGAAGGGAAGCATGGAATGGAGAGGCAGGAAGACATCTGGGACTGCTTTTGTATTTAATATATGGCATGGCAATCGTGTTGGTTGTTACCGCAGAAAAGATAAACCATATCATTTTTTATGGTTATGCAATATCGACGGCAGCAGTATCCGTGCTTGGGGTGCTTAACCGTTACGGGATAGACCCGCTTCATTTTTATGATGAAATGGTAGATGACCAGAAAGCAGTTTATATTTCCACAATTGGAAATGTAGATTTCTTTTCGGTGCATTTAGGGGTTGCATTTTTGTTTTTTGCAGTCTTGTTTTTGATTTCGAATAATACGAAAGAATTATGTATTTATGGAACAGCCATGACAATGGCAGCACTCGGGATTTGCAGCAGTATTGCAGACAGTGGATATATTGCCGCATTTTTTTATATGATAACAGGATGGATTGTTGTAAAAAAAGAAATGCAGTTGTTCCGTTATTTTTTTTCAATATGCATTTTCTTTTCCTGCGAAGAAGTGATAAAATATTTAAATATGCGGTCAGCACCAGATGTAATGGATGGAATTGGAATTTGGATACAAAATTCAATATGTGAAATTGCAATAATAATAGCTGCATTTTTTGCAGTGCTTGTGTTGGCAGGAACTAAGATAGATGCCGGATGGAAAAATATGTTTTACAGAAAAGCAAAAAGTATACTCCAAATAGTTGTTATACTTTTGGCTGCTGTAATGATAATTTTATTTTTTGCAGTCAATTTTTTTTATATAGGGATTGCAGAGAATGGTATATTGTCCTATCTGCATATTACAGATGAGTGGGGCAATGGACGGGGATACGTCTGGAGAGGTTCTGTAAGCTATTATAAACAGCTCCCATTAATAAAAAAATGTTTTGGAATAGGACCGGACCGGTTGATAAGCATCTTTCGAAGTGTTGGTTATGATAATGCCCATAATGAGTTTTTACAGTTTTTACTGACACATGGAGCAATAGGAACGTTTTTTTATTTTGCATGGGGAATCTATTCCTTTTACGAATTAGTTACAGATGGAAAAAAACAGAAGTATTGTATTGCAGTTGCAATGACAACCGTAGGATATGCGCTTATGATGTGTTTTTCTGTAAATACAGTTCACGTTACAATAATTCCTTTATTATTATTATGTATAGGAAAGAGATTAAGCAAAAAAGTTTTTAAGGAATGAGAGGAGAAAAATATGCCAGTTTTTGATTTTAACAATGTTTCAGATGAGAAAGAAGAATTTGTATGCACATACACAACATTTTTATCGGATAATGCAGAGAAAACAGTGAATGACCCAATTCTTTTACTGGATAATAAAGAAAGACAGTGGAACCATCATTCGGCGGGTGTTTTTTCCAACCAGAGCAGATGGACGGCATTTGAATTCAAAGAGGAGGACGAGACATTCAGAACCAGTATTCTGCGTATTGATGCACGTTTTGTCAATCTTATTAAATGGCTTGGGGAAAACCATATCAGCGTATTGCTTTCCGGTGAGAATACAAAGGAAGGCTATGCGGTTTATAAAATCAGGGAGACTGCGGCAAACGGTGGAACAAAGCTGTCGGCAGCTGATGGCTTTTTACAGTTTGTGATTGACAGGCTTTTGTCTGGCAGTGCACCGGAGAATGAGGATGAGGAAGAGGAACTCGATGAGAGCGGAGACAGCATGAAGCTTACAAGCATCCAG
>CAKRCJ010000404.1 GCA_934307185.1 uncultured Roseburia sp. | reverse complement strand
GATTGGAACAGCGTTCACATTTCCAAATTCTTTGAAAAGTACGCATTTTCCTTCCATTACAGGCATTGCAGCATAAGGTCCGATATTTCCCAGACCAAGGACTGCACTTCCGTCTGAAATAACAGCAACGGTATTTGCTTTCATTGTATATGTATAAGCAGCTTCTTTATCGTTTGCGATGACCTTGCATGGTTCGGCAACACCAGGGGTATATGCGATTGCCAAATCCTCACGGGAATTGACTTTTGATTTCGCAACGGTTTCTAATTTGCCATTCCACTCTTTATGCATCGCAAGTGCTTTTTCTTTTAAATCCATGATATTTCTGTCTCCTTTTCTTAAACTCTAATTCTGATGATAACATTTACTTTTTCATTAATCAAGAAAATTAGGACTTCCTATTTGAGGAAAAATGTTGTATAATTCCTTTATCAAAGATTCAGGTAGTCGATTCAGACATCATTCCCAAGGATATATTTTTTAAGGAGTAATTGAATGAGAGAAAAATATGAAAGTTTATCAGTAACTGTTTTACGGGATTTAGCGAAAAGCAGAGGAATTAAGAATATTTCCGGCATGAAGAAGAGTGATCTTGTGGAAGCAATGTTAGCTGAAGATGAGAAGAAAGAAAAAGAGAAGCAGGAAAAGAAAACAGAAAGTGCTTCTGATAAGGAAGAAACAAAGAAAACGGAAAACAGGTCTGCCGAGAGTGGTACAGACAATACAAAAGAGAATGTAAAAGAGAATGCAAAAGAGACAGAGTCTGCGGTAGATGACTCACTAAAGAACCTTGACAGCGGAATTACGGCGAATGGAATTTTAGAAGTAATGCCGGATGGATTTGGTTTTATCCGTTGTGAGAATTATCTGCCGGGAGAGAATGATGTTTATGTATCTCCATCACAGATTCGTAAGTTTAATTTAAAGACAGGGGATATTATCTGCGGCAATACAAGAGTCAAGACACAGCAGGAGAAGTTTTCCGCATTATTATATGTGACAACGATTAATGGTTATCATCCGAGTGTGGCACAGAAGAGAAAGAACTTTGAGGATTTGACACCGATTTTTCCAAATCAGAGAATTCGTCTGGAAAGACCGGGTTGCAGCGTCGCAATGAGAATTGTTGATTTGGTATCCCCGATTGGAAAAGGACAGCGTGGAATGATTGTTTCACAGCCAAAAGCAGGTAAGACAACCCTGTTAAAAGAGATTGCAAAGTCAGTAACGTTATCCAATCCGAACATGCACCTGATTATTTTACTGATTGATGAAAGACCTGAGGAGGTTACAGATATAAAGGAAGCAATTGAGGGGGATAATGTGGAGGTAATTTACTCTACGTTTGACGAACTCCCGGAACATCATAAAAGGGTATCTGAGATGGTAATTGAACGTGCGAAGCGTCTTGTAGAACATCATAAGGACGTTATGATTTTACTTGACAGTATTACACGTCTGGCAAGGGCATATAACCTTACCGTTCCACCAAGTGGACGTACGTTATCCGGTGGTCTTGACCCGGCAGCACTTCATATGCCAAAGAGATTTTTCGGTGCAGCCAGAAATATGAGAGAGGGCGGAAGTCTTACCATTTTAGCAACAGCATTGGTTGATACCGGAAGCAAGATGGATGATGTTGTATTCGAGGAATTTAAGGGAACCGGTAATATGGAACTTGTATTAGACCGCAAGCTTTCGGAAAAGAGGGTATTTCCGGCCATTGACATTGTGAAATCCGGTACAAGACGCGAGGATTTACTGTTAGATGCGGACGAGCAGGAGGCAGTAGATATTATGCGCAAAGCATATAATGGAATGCGGGCAGATGAAGCAGTCGAGAATATTTTAAATATGTTTGCAAGAACAAAGAATAATAAAGAATATATTAATGTTGTGAAGAAGAACCGTATCATTTAATTTATTTTTAAGTTTTTTTGAAAATATCTTGATTTGTGTAATACACTATGCTATACTTTAAAAGCTGTTTATCGGGATAATAAATTTGCAGTGCAGATTTAGGACAGTTTAGAAATCGTGTATATTCTTGCAGTAAGTGCCATATGCGGATCGGGCATACGGGTACAAAGAATATAAAACAAGCGTAACTTTAATAACGATAAGAATAGAAGAGGTGAAAATCATGAGAGAAGGAATCCATCCAGATTATTATCAGGCAACTGTTACATGT
>CAKRCJ010000403.1 GCA_934307185.1 uncultured Roseburia sp. | reverse complement strand
AGCCCCATCTCTGAAAGCAGGAATAAAACAGAAGTGCCTCCATAACTGATAAATGGCAATGAAATACCAGTATTTGGAATGGTATTTGTCACTACGGCAATATTTAAAATAACCTGAATGGACAAATGTGCCATAATACCTACAACAATCAATGCTCCATATAAATCGGAAGCATTATTGGCAATAATCATAAAACGCCATATCATTAGTAAAAATAGTAAAATTACGCATATTGCTCCGAAAAGTCCGAGTTCCTCACAGATAACTGAAAAAATCATATCATTCTGCGCCTCTGGAATAAACCCAAGCTTTTGCATACTCTCGCCAAGACCTTTTCCAAAAAGTCCTCCGGAACCGATTGCATAAAGTCCCTGTAGCGTCTGATAACCTTTTTCATAGGCTTCCGGGTTTAACCATATCTGAATTCGGTCCATACGGTACGATTCAAAACTGATAAAAACTACACCCACCACTCCTACTGCTAACGCCATCAAAATAAAATGGGAATATTTCGGGCTTGCCACAAAAAGCATACATACCGCAATTCCTAAAATAATAATCGCGGTACTTAAGTTATTATAGGCAACAATTCCGACAATCGGAAGAATAATAAGCATTATCTTTACCAGACTTTTAAATTCTCCCATCTTTTTCGGTGTCTTATAAATAACGGTTGCCAGAAAAATGATGACTGAAAACTTTGCAAGCTCTGACGGCTGGAACGATAATGGTCCAAGTCTTAACCATCTCGCCTGGCCATTTGCCTCCGTACCGACAAAAATAACTGCCGTACATAAAATAAGTGCAGCCAGATAAGCTAACGTGCTTACTTTCATCCAGAACTGATATGGTATTTTGGATACAATATACATACATACCAGTCCAAGTACCGTAGCAAAAAGCTGCTTTTTCACATAATAAGCCGCATCCCCGAATTTATTCGAACCGGCATAGGAACTGGTGCTATAGAGCATGACCAGTCCAAAGCAAAGAAGGAAAATAATCAAAAACAATAAACTGTAATCAAAATATTTTATTGGCTTTTTTTTCTTTTCCGTCTGCTGACCTCTCGCCATTCCAATTCCTCTCTTCACTTCTTATTTTAATTCTGCAAATTTTTACTCAGCAAGTCCACGCACATACTCTTTAAAAATGCGTCCGCGCTCCTCATAATTTGCAAACATTCCCCAGCTTGCACATGCCGGAGAAAGTAATACCGCATCTCCACTCACTGCATTTGCATAACACGTATCAATTGCCTCCTCGAAGGTATCACAGCAGATGACATCCGTAAACCCATGTTTTTTGGCGCATTCTGCAATTTTTTCCTTTGTCTGCCCGATTAACACAAGTTTTTTTACTTTTCCGTCAAAACTCTCAATCCATTCATCATATTCGGACTGTTTATCATAACCGCCTCCAATCAAAAGGGTCGGACGGTTCATCGCACGTATTCCCTGAATTGCTGCATCCGGATTTGTTCCCTTTGAGTCATTGTAAAATTTTACGCCGCGTTTTTCTGTCACATATTCAATTCTATGCTCGACTGCCTGAAAACGTTTCAGCACTTCCACAATTTTTTCCATTGGAACACCAAAGCTTAGGGACATTCCAACTGCTGCCATTACATTCTCATAATTGTGTTTTCCCAAAATATTTAATTCATTAACGTTGATAACCTTCGTATCTTTCTCTCCATCTGCGTAGAAAATATCTTCTCCCTCCAGATAAAGTCCCCTTTCCAGCTTTCTTTTACTGCTAAAAAAGACCACTTTCGTCTGAAGTGTCTCACCAAATTTGCGAAGCACCTCATCCTCATAATTTAATACACAGGTATCTTCCTTCGTCTGGTTCTTTGTAATGCTCTCTTTTGTCCTGATATAACATTCCATCGTATGATGGCGGTTTAAATGGTCCGGTGTAATATTTAAAATAGCCGTTACCTGCGGTGCAAACTCATGCGTCGTCTCCAACTGGAAGCTGCTGATTTCCGCAACTGTCACCGTATCGTCGGTTGTATCCGCTGCCACTGAGGTATATGGAATACCGATATTTCCAACAACCTTCACATCAGAAAAATAATTTGCCATAATTTCTCCAACTAATGAAGTTGTTGTTGTTTTTCCGTTTGTTCCGGTAATTGCAATAATTCTTCCTTTTGCAAAATGATAGGCAAGTTCAATTTCGCCCCAGA
>CAKRCJ010000402.1 GCA_934307185.1 uncultured Roseburia sp. | reverse complement strand
CAACAACATTTGAAAATCATTTCAAATAACTTAAAGGAACAAAAGTAACCATGCCAACATCAATCACAATTTTTCTGTACACAACAATTTTTCTCTTTGGAATCGTTATCGGCAGTTTCTTAAACGTCTGCATTTACAGGATTCCGGAAAAAGAAAGTCTGATACCGGGATCGCATTGCATGAACTGCGGACACAGACTGCGTTGGTATGATTTATTCCCAATTTTTTCCTATGTATTTTTAAAGGGCAGATGCAGATATTGTGGAGCGCATGTTTCCACGCAGTATCCTCTCATTGAACTTAGTAACGGAATACTTTATTTAATCGTTTTCATGGCAGGCGGATTTAACTATAAAAGCATTCTGTATTGTCTCATGACATCTGCCTTACTTGTGATAAGTGTTATTGATGAGAGGACAAAAGAAATTCCACCGGCACTTAATTTATGGATTGGTGCACTTGGAGTAATCAATTGTTTCATGGATAACAGACATTTTATCGGTTATTTGATTGGAATGTTATGCATAAGTGTACCGTTATACATTTTATATTTTGTAACAGGCGGTGCTGCAATCGGAGGAGGAGATATTAAGCTTATGGCAGCTTCCGGTTTCCTGCTCGGATGGCAGAAATGTCTGCTGGCTTTTTTTAGTGCCTGTATCATAGGCTCTGTCATTCATATAATCCGGATGAAGGTGACAAAGACGGGACATGCACTTGCAATGGGACCGTATCTTTCGATTGGAATTTATCTTTCGGCTTTGTTTGGAGAAGCATTTATTAACTGGTATTTTGGAATGTTATTGTAAAATCAGAAAAACAGCTTGTTTTCTGATACGATAAAATCATTTGAAAAAATGGTTTTCCCGTATGAGAAAGCAACGGCAAAGGAGTGGAAAAATGACCAAGAAAGTATTAAGCATTGAAACTGGGGTATGGTGGACAAAGGTTTGTCTGGTGGACTACCGGAAAACAAATCCACATATTTATCATTCATTTTATATGAAAACGCCGGAACATGCGATAGAGGATGGATATATCAGGGATAAAGAGAGCTTTGCAAAGGCGTTAAAGGAAGAACTTGCCAAAAGAATGATTACAGAGAAGTCAGTTGTTTTTTCCATTAGTTCTTCAAGGGTTGTAACAAGAGAAGTTACAATTCCTATGGCAAAAGACCGCCAGATTCCGGGCATTGTCATGTCACAGGCAAGAGAATATTTTCCGATGGACATTACAGGCTATACGATTTCCTGGAAAAAAATGGAAACCGTTACAGCGGGGGATGGCACAAAAAATTTAAAACTCTGGCTGTCAGCAGTACCGGATAATCTTTTGTCGAACCATTATTCCTTTGCAAAAAAAGCAGGTCTTACGATTGAGACATTTGACTATATCGGTAGCGGTGCGGTTTCTTTTATCACCTCACATTTATCGGAAAAAGCAGTCATTGTCCAGTTAGAGGAACAGGCTACGATTATCACCATGATTTCAGATAAAAAATTACTTTTCCAGCGAATTGCTCCGTATGGCTATGCAACGGCGTTATCCGCAGTAATGAGCCATTCTATCTTAGAAGTAAAAGATGAATTTGAAGCATTTGAGTTTTTAAAAGCACATGACGTTCTTCATAATGACTTAAATCCGGATGAATTTATCAATCCGGAGGGAGACTACGACAGGGAATTAAAGATTACGCTTTTAAAAGAGGCAGTCGAGGATATCAGGGAAGCACTCGATTACCATACCCGTGTTTTAGGAACAGCATTAGAATATTATCAGAACCAGACGAAAACAGTATTTTCCGGTAAGGTATATCTGTTAGGAGACGGTGTGAAAATTGCAGGATTAAAAGAATATGCAATGTCCGAGCTGCCGCTTGAAAGCGGAAGGACAGATTTTTCTGCATGGGTAAAGTATCAGGCAAAACCGGATATTCTTGAAACAGAAAAAGCAAAAATGACAAGTTTTCTTTCTGTGATTGGCGCTGCAACCAGTCCGCTTGACATAAAGCCGAAAGAAATGAAGGAGAGAGATGCCAAGAAAAATAATATGCATATGGCATATGTGATTTTGGCAGGCTGTGCATTAATAAGTGTTGCACTTGTGCTGGCCTCCTCTATCCGCTATCTTATGGCGGTAACAGAGCAGAAGGAGTTAAAGTCTGAAATTCGGAAATTGTCCTATATTAATTAGATTTA
>CAKRCJ010000401.1 GCA_934307185.1 uncultured Roseburia sp. | reverse complement strand
GCTTCATAAGATCGGTACATTGGTCTTCACCGCGGAATTTAAAGTCAGAGGATGAAAGCAGTGCATCTGAATCCTCAAGCGGGCAAAGCACGCTGACCGGGATATTATAGTGAACTGATAATGCGGCAGCTAATGAACCCATGGTGACAGCCTCGCCTATTACGGCAAGAGGAAGCTTATCGTTATCATTTATAGGTACTGAGCCTCTTTTTGTAAACTGCATTCGTGCATCATTATAAGATACAATGCACGATATCTTCTCTGAAGCTGCTCTTAGGATATCTTTGCAGAGCGTGTCTGCAAAATCTCCGACTGGTATTCCTATGACATACGGTATGCCGTATTCTTCATACATATATTCAGCCATAGGCATGCCGACAGCCGAAACAACAAGGTTAACGTCTGCAAGAACGGCATTTTTCAATTTGTCAACATCTTCACCACAAGATGCGGAAAAAGATGTTAAAATGTGGATATCTCTGTTGATTAATGCGTTTTTTAGTGAACAAACAGAGCTTTCAACAGTGAAATCAAGCGGAGTTGCACCCAAAATGTTGATAACTATACTGTGATTTTTGTCTGTTTTATCATAATTATGTGGATAAATTTCAGCATGTTCCGCCAAAGTTTGCGAAATACCGGTATTTATTTTGTACATAGGTGAGCTGCTTACAGAGTTTGCAACGGATTTTTGTGAGATTTTTTCGTTGACAAAATCCTTGTTTAAGCAGTGTACGCTCTCTGCAATATTGGCACCACGGTGTATGTTTTTTTGAATGAGGACTTTGTCCCACAGAGGCTTCATTACACATTCGGAGTAACGTCTTAAAGCTGCACCTGCACCTCTTACATAATCGTGCATGCCGTTGGTTTCTACTGCAAAGGTGCGGATTCCGCATTCTTTTTCTATCAGAGCTGCGATGGCGTTGTAGTCTGTACCGTTAAGAAAAGGTATAGGCGAGCCGCACAGTGCTATAAACTTAGGTGAAAGCCTTTTAGCTGCATCCGTGATGTCTCGAACCACTTTTTTGTCGTTGCCCATTATGGCGTCTATTTCGGTAAGTCCGGTGATATATATCAGACTGTCATTATCATACCAACGGGTTTCATCGTGAGTATTGTATGTGGAATTACAGCCGGAAGGATCGTGCATTACGACCATACCGCCAAGCTCGTAAAGAGCCGAACATACACCGGAAACATCCGCTGTATAGCAGGGTATTATTCTGTATGAATTTTCTATACGCAACTTGCACACCCCCAGCCCTTACGTGTAATAAGATTCTTTGTATCCTTTTCCTCTCTGTAGGCCTGTTCCATGAGATCGCAAAGCCTTAAGATACCGTCAAAGCCCCAGAGTCCCGCGCCGTATACAGCATTTACAAAATGAGCCGTTCCGGAAAACCAGGCAGCCTTCTGACCTATAGCCAAAACATCAGGTCTGTTTCTTTTCCGAATACGGGCTTCGACCTGCACTGTTGAGCAAAGCTGCAGGTCAGGAGCATTTACCTTAAGCCATTCAAGATCGGCTTCTTCCTCTGTGCTTATGACATCAATGTATACTGTACTTACATTAAAGCTATGCTCAAGGAGAAGTCTTGCAAGCCCTAAAGGTCTCGGATGGAATACATAGTCGATACGTATTTCAGTATCGCCGATAAGGCTTCTAAGAGATGAAAGGGCATTTTCGCAGTGCTCTTTTTGTTTATCAGCATCTGTAATAAGCAGATTTTCAATATGCTCAGGCAGAATGCATTCTGCATTTACAGCGGAGTTATTGATGCAGTAAGAATTGATTGCTTCGGCAAATTTCAGCCACAGCCTACTGATCTCATCAAAGCTAAAGCTCATAGGAAGATAAAGATAAGGCCGCTCCAAACGTTTTCCTAATGCTTCAAGACCCATAAGTGCGCCCGGAAAATCTGCGATAAATAATGCGCTTTCTCCCATGGTCAGATATTCTTTATAGCTTGTACAGGAAGCAATTTCCTTAAGCTCAATTGTATTTGATGTTTTGCCGCCGCTTACAAGCTCTATGATACGGTAAAGGTCGCTGCTTTTATGTAAAGGAAGCTCACTTCCGATGAGACTTATCATATGTCTGTTTATCGGCAATGCCTCAAGCGGCTCATACATTGCAAGTCTAAGCTTCTGATCTGGAGTAGGCCTGGTCTTCTGTAATAGAGGATCCATATAACAG
>CAKRCJ010000400.1 GCA_934307185.1 uncultured Roseburia sp. | reverse complement strand
GAACGCATCTGCGGTATTTTGTCCATTAAATCTTCCACTTCTTTTCTGTGGCTGTTCATAATTTCCATATTTGACTCAATTCTGCCGCGCAGCTTTTGTCTTCTCGTCACAAGATTATGGGTAACCTCGACCATTTCCTTATGGTCTACCAGTGCCTTCGCCTGCGGAAGCCATACCTTTGTGTCATATAAAGAAAATTTGGTAAGCTCCCTAATCATACGATTATTAAAATATTCTAAATCGTCATTATTCTGTTCAAACTTTTCTTTCTGTTTTACAGCGTCCATGTAATACTCCCAGGTGCGTTCCAGTTCGGATGAATTATGCACATGATATTTTTCGCATGCATAATCAACTGCATTTGTCATATTAACAAACTTGATTTTTACTTTATTTAAAAGCCAGATTGCCCTTTTTGCATTGACCTCAGACTGTTTGCACTCCTGCCTGTCACTCATTATTTTTAAATAAGGAACACAGACTCCTACAACAGAAGCAAAAATCAAAACAGTCCATGCCAGTTTTATATCTGTCTGTAAAACAACCTGGACAATAAAAAGTATAATAACAAAAGAAAGTGCCAGTCCCAGATTAATATACATTAATTTCTGCATTTTATTCTGGTCATGAATTAGTAATTCCCGGTTTAAATTCCATTCTTCTTTTTCCCGCTCTAAATAGTGCATATCTCTTTTTATTGTATCAAGATATTTTTCATTGGAACGGAGTCTCTTTATTGCATCCGGTATATCTGCCTCTTCCTGCTGCATCTGCACAAACTGTGCATCTGTAATTTTCTTTTCGGCATGCAATAATTCATCTCTTGTCTGATTTAAAGAGATAATATTTCTTGCAATATCAGATATTTTTTTCTTTTCTTCGTCAGACATATTTTCAATTGTCTGGATATCGTTCAGATAAGAGGTGACAATTCTGTATTCGGATCGTTCGTCTTCAATTTCTTTGGTTACTCCTATCATCTGTTCTAACCGTTCAATTACATAATGCTCTACCTTCTGCGGATTGCCTTTATCCTTTTCTTTCAGAATTTCTCCATTTAATTCTTCAAACTTTTTTTCGAATGATTTCTCTTTTCTTCTTCTTTTGAAAAAAAACATATTTTATCCCTTTATATTCTGCAACTTTTTTTATACTCTTTTGTCATCTTTTCTATTTCTTCCATAAGCGGCTGATTTGATGACATATCTTTTATCTGTCCATCAAAATAATGGTCAATTTTCTGTTCCGACTCCAAAACCGCTGCACTGTCTGCTGCTTCATTCCACTGCGCAGTCATTGCCTGATATTCTTCCTCAGAAATTCCATATTCCTCTTTGCATTTTTTCTGTGCTTTCGTATTTTTAGAAAAACGTAATGCAGCCATACACGCTGCCAGCGAGCTCCGGTTTTCATTCTGTTTATAGGCTCTCTGGAAATAAAGTGCCGCCTCCTCAAATAAAAACATCTGCGCATAAGCTGCACCCATGTTATGTAAAATATTCCCTGTAAGCTTCGGATTATCTTTACATTCTTCTTCCATTGTAAGAAGGCGCCTGTATTCATAAATTGCCTTTACATATTTCCTGTTCTCCATATATCTGTCCGCACGGATTTTTCCGCACTCAAATGGTGATTTATTTTGCATTTCCTTTAAAACAGAAAGAATATGCCTTATCACATCGTCATTATAGTAATCACAGCTTTTTAAAATAATCTGCGCATATTGCTCAAGTGTTCCGTTCCGCCTCATAACGTCCCTTAAAGCGGCGGCAATTTCTTTTTCCTTTAATTCGTGTTCTATCCAGACGCACAAATCCTCACTCATAAAACCGGAGTCTATGAGATATAAATTATTCTTTATATAATAGCAGATTTCCTCTAATGAATACACATTTAATGAAACATTATCAAAATAAAACGGCATGGCTGCGATTGGCTGTCTGCATAAAATAAGTTCGCCCATCTGTTCTCTCTCCTTATAATGACATCGTATATTCCCAGATTTTATCTGAAGCTTTAACAATCTCACCAAATCCCAAATCCCTGATTACAATTTTAATCTCCGTATCTGAAACCGGTTTTGCACTAATCCGAAGCCTTGTGGTTTTGTCCTGCCGTTCTGGAATGTCTGCAAGCTCTAGTTTTTGTATCTTTGCTTCCCTGCTGTTTGGCAGCTGAAGCCAGAAATCAACCTCAGGCGTTCCCTCTAATATCACTTCGCACTCCCCCAAAGCC
>CAKRCJ010000399.1 GCA_934307185.1 uncultured Roseburia sp. | reverse complement strand
GATTATGATACCGTATTTATTATTCTTGATAAAATGGACAAGATTGGTTTAGACGGTGTTGCAGAAGAGCTTGCAAAAGAAGGCTATGCAAAAGAAGCTATCGATAAATACCTTTCATTATTTGAAGGAGTGGAAAAAGCAGGAAACGGAATTGAAGGAATAAGCTATCTTGCAAAGAATTTAGAAGGATTTTTAGATGAAGAAGTAGAGAAAAACTTACTGGAAATTATTAACAGTGTCAATGCAGCAAAACAGGCAGATTTCAAGCTTGTATTTGACCCGACACTGGTTCGTGGAATGAGCTATTACACAGGAACTATTTTTGAAATTGCAATGCCGGAGCTTGGGGCAGCCTGCGGCGGCGGTGGCCGTTACGATAAAATGGTCGGCAAATTTACCGGTCAGGATGTTCCGGCGTGTGGTTTCTCCATCGGCTTTGAGCGAATCGTTCTTTTATTAATGGAAAGCGGCTTTACCGTTCCGATGCAGCGTCCGAGAGTGGCTTATCTTATTGAAAAAGGCTATCCGGCAGACAAGCTTGTTGATGTCATTGCAAAGGCGCAGGAAGAACGTCAGGCTGGCAAACAGGTTTTAGTTGTCCGCATGAATAAAAATAAAAAGTTCCAGAAAGACAAGCTTGCGGCAGAAGGCTATAAGGATATTGTGGAATTTTTCAATAATTAAATAATCTGGAAGGAAAATGTCATGGAGAAGTAAGCTGTGGCATTTTTCTTTTATCATTTTATTATGTTGAAAAATCGCACTTCATGGTGTAAGATAAAAAAAGTGTCAAGGCAGGATTTAACGCTTTCTGACAGACGAAAAAAGAAAGGTAATTTGCAGACAGCATGTTTTTTTGCAAATTACTGCAAGGAATAAAGAATAAAGGGAGTTAAGAAAATGATTCAGTCAAGAACTCATAATTGTAACGAGTTACGCCTTTCGGACGCCGGAAAAAACGTAACTATCGTTGGATGGTATGAGAACATCCGTAAAGTAAGTAAAAATCTTGGTTTCCTCATTCTCCGCGATTTCTATGGTACAACGCAGGTTGTAATTGAGACCGAAGAGATGATGCAGGTAATCGACAGTGTAAATAAGGAATCTACTATTTCTGTTACCGGTGTGGTAAGAGAGCGTTCCAGCAAGAACAAAGACCTGGCAACTGGTGAAATCGAAGTTATTCCGGAAAAAATTGAGATTTTGGGAAAATGTATTTACAATGCACTTCCATTTGAAATCAATCAGTCCAAAGATGCGGACGAAAATACAAGATTAAAATATCGTTATCTTGATTTAAGAAATCCGGCAGTAAAAGGAAATATTGTATTAAGAAGTAAGATTGTTGCAGAACTCCGCCAGAAGATGAATTCTTTAAACTTCATGGAGATTACAACACCAATCCTTACCTGTTCTTCCCCGGAAGGAGCAAGAGATTACCTTGTTCCTGCAAGAAACCACCCGGGAAAATTCTATGCACTGCCACAGGCACCACAGCAGTTTAAGCAGATTTTAATGGCATCCGGATTTGACCGTTATTTCCAGATTGCACCATGCTTCCGTGACGAGGATGCAAGAGCAGACCGTTCTCCGGGAGAATTTTATCAGCTTGATATGGAAATGGCATTTGCTTCCCAGGAAGATGTTTTCTCTGTTGTAGAGGAAGTTTTACCACCGGTATTTGAAAAATATGGTGTATACAAGACAGCTTCCAAAGCTCCTTTTGTACGTATCCCATATCTGGAATCCATGGATAAATACGGAAGTGATAAGCCGGACCTTCGTATCGACCTTGTGTTACAGGATGCAACAGAAGTGATGGCTGACTGCGGATTTGGACCATTCGAGGGACAGACAGTAAAAGCAATTGTTGTGGACGGATTTACTGCCACAAGAAAAGTAATTGATGCCATTTGTGCAGAGGTAGAAGTCCAGACAGCAAATAAGGCATTCTGGTTTAAATTAGATGAAAACGGAGAGCTTGTCGGAGGAATTTCGAAGTTCTTACAGGACAGAAAAGAAGCAGTAATCGCAGCACTTGGTTTAAAACCGGGTGATTTCGTTGGTCTGACAGCAGGCAAAAAATTAGCAGCACAGAAAACAGCAGGTGTTCTCCGTAAGCTTCTTGGCGCAGCAAGCGACAAGCACATGAAGAAAGACTGCTATGAATTCTGTTGGATTGTTGACTTCCCAATGTATGAAATCGGAGAAGAGTCTGGACAATTAGAGTTCTGCCATAATCCATTCTCAATGCCAC
>CAKRCJ010000398.1 GCA_934307185.1 uncultured Roseburia sp. | reverse complement strand
ACTTGCAGGTCTTGTTATCTGTGCGATAATCATACATGTAGGTCTCGTAGAAGTTATATTGGATGCTGTTGACAAGCTTGTCGACCATGCAGGAGATCCGGAAACAGATAAGGAAATCAAAGAAATCGTTAATGAATATTCTAAAGAACATGACATGAGCATTGGAATAGATTCACTCATGACAAGGCAGTTCGGAGAAAAGCTTTTTGCTGATCTTGAGATAAATCTTGATGGTAATATGCCTCTTCATGAAGCTCATCTTGTTGCGGATGATGTACATGGACTGATCGAGAAAAAACATCCGGAAATCAAGCATATCACGGTTCATGTTAATCCGAACGGATATCCTTATGGAGTAGGTGAATAATAAAGTAAAATAATAGTTTTTGCTTCGGGTTTAATGTATACTGTAAAAAGTATGCATAAGCTCGAAGCTTTTTCTTTCATTATATTAATTATGAGGTAAATAATGGCAACAGTTATATTGAAAAAAGGTGAAGGTCGAACAATTAAGGCCGGTGGGGCATGGATCTTTGATAATGAAATAGATAAGATAGACGGAGATTTTGAAAACGGAGACATTATCAGGGTTGAAGACTTTGACGGCTTTAAGATGGGAGTCGGTTTTATTAATACAAATTCGAAGATCACTGTCAGAATGCTTGCAAGATGGCGTGATGAGATAGATGATGATTTTCTGTATGAACGTGTTAGAAATGCATGGGAATACAGGAAGAAAACTGTCGACATTAATGCCTGCAGAATTATTTTCGGTGAAGCTGATTTTCTTCCGGGACTTGTAGTCGATAAATTTAATGATGTGCTTGTAGTCGAATCATTGGCACTTGGTATTGATAAACTAAAAAATAAGCTGATTGACTTTTTAGTGGAAATCCTTGAAAAGGACGGCATAAAGATCCGAGGAGTATATGAAAGATCTGATGCACCTGTCAGAAAAAAGGAAGGTATGGAACCTTTTAAAAGCTTTATAGGGGATCCGTTTGATACAGAAGTTGAGATAGTCGAAAATGGAGTTAAATACCTTGTGGATGTTGAGGATGGCCAGAAGACGGGATTTTTCCTTGACCAGAAATATAACAGGAAAGCAATACAGGGAATTTGCCGTGATTCAAAAGTACTTGACTGCTTCACACATACAGGATCCTTTGCTTTAAATGCTGTGTATGGCGGAGCGAGTCATGTAACCGCAGTAGATATTTCTGAAACTGCCATAGCACAGGCTAAGAAGAATGCTGAAATCAACGGCTTCACAGACAGAGTTGATTTTATCACAGAGAATGTCCTGGATCTTTTACCGAAGCTTGCTGCAGAAGAAAAGAAGTATGATGTAGTAATACTTGATCCTCCGGCATTTACAAAATCAAGAGAAGCCACAAAAAAGGCTGTTAAAGGCTACAGAGAAATAAATATGAAGGGCATGAAGCTTGTTAAGAACGGCGGATTCTTAGCTACGTGCTCATGTTCACATTTTATGACTGAGGAGCTTTTCAAAAAGACTATAAAGGAAGCTGCTCATGCAGTTCATAAAAGATTGAGACAGGTTGAGTTCCGTACACAGTCACCTGATCATCCGATATTGTGGGCTGCAGATGAATCATATTATCTTAAGTTTATTATCTTCCAGGTCGTTGATGAAATGTAAATACATAAGAAGATAACAATAAAAATATCTAATGAAATGAAAAATATAAAGAACGGCAAAGGAGTAGTATAAATGCTTGAAGTTTTATTAAATGAATATAAGGCCAGATTTAATGAGGACTTTCCGCTTGCAAAGCTTGCAGGTCATACTGAAATAGAGGTCATAAATATTTTATATGACTGTCTTGAGAATAATGAAAAATATGTGCCGGGAAAGAAAATCGAGAATAAATTTCCTGATGCACCAAAGGGTAAATAAGAACTTTAAAAATCGAGAAAAATTGCTTGAATACATGAAAAGGATATGCTAATATTGTAAGGCATGTGCAAAAACATGCATTTTTTGCTGTGAATAAATGGTTTCTTTTAAACATGATTATTTATCACGGTTGTAACCAGTAAACATGCCGCTGGTCCGGAGGACATGAGGGTGCCTGAAACAGGTCTTATGCCATGACGCGGCAGACGCTTAAAACCAAGGAGGACAAAAATGAGCGTTATTTCTATGAAGCAGCTTTTAGAGGCCGGAGTACATTTCGGACATCAGACAAGAAGATGGAACCCTAAGATGGCTCCATACATCTACACAGAGAGAAACGGTATCC
>CAKRCJ010000397.1 GCA_934307185.1 uncultured Roseburia sp. | reverse complement strand
CAGAATACGGTCGCTAAGAACCGGCGGCGTCAGAAGCATCTTCTTATGATTTTATTCATTTTTCACAATTAAATTTACTTATACTATGAGTTTTGCAATTATTTATTTTCTATTTATAATTTAACAAACTAATAAAAGCGAAGAGTAATATACTGCAAAACGCCAAAACCCGCAAGATTTTTATTTAAAATCTTCTTTACATCTTCTGCTGACACAATAGCAGAAATGTCTTATAATGTAATCCAGTGTATTGTATTTTTTCCATTCGGCAGAATGCCACAGTACACAGGCATTATTTTTGTTACCCGAAAACAGACTATTTTTCAAGGAATTTACGGCTATGACAGATACAAAAAAATCAAATGAAAAAGTGAAATATGAGCTTGCGGAAGCAATGAAACGCTGTATGAAAACAGCTCCTGTGGAAAAGATAACCGTCAAGGAAATTGTCGAAGCCTGCGGTGTGACACGCCAGACTTTTTACCGCAATTTTCAGGACAAGTATGACCTGATTAACTGGTATTTTGATAAAATTCTGTTAGAGTCCTTTCAACATATGGGAGAAGGAAAAACAGTCTATGAAAGTCTTGTAAATAAGTTTTGTTTTATTCAGGAGGAAAAGTTGTTTTTTAAAGCAGCTTTTAAAAATGATGACCAGAATTGTCTGCGGGACCACGACTTTTCCCTTATCACTTCTTTTTACACGAACCAGATTGAAAGCCGCACCGGAAAGAAAATTACTTCAAAGTTACAGTTTCAATTGGAGATGTACTGCCAGGGTTCTATTTATATGACAGTACAGTGGGTGCTTGGCTACCGCAAATATACGCCGGAAGAGCTTGCACGTTCACTGACGGATGCCATGCCGGAAGAATTACATCAGGTTTTTCATCAGGCTGGGCTGGTTTAAAGTGGCGTTTAGGGAGTGTAATGCCACAGATTTTCAAGTTATATTTTTAAGTTCGACACAGCCTGACGCTGCCACACTGTCAGACTGTGTTATGGATTTAAAAAGTCAGTGCCTGGTTCTCCCTGAATTTTCAAACTTTTATCATATTTAAAACTTATATTATACAATTTTCCCCCAAAATTCCTTAATAGAATTTACTCTGACTGCCAGCTTGCTCCACTGATATAACGTTTCTTCATTATGTTCATTTAAAATATAATTTTTTAACTCTTCTGGAATGGTTCCATAGTCTGTCAGAAAACGGAATATCAATGACTGAATTCCTTCAATTCTGCCTTCACTTTTCCCTAATTTTATACCATTTTCCAGTCCTATTTTTTCACCGGCTATTCTTCCCTCGTGTTCCCCCTCTACTCTTCCATCTTCTCTTCCTGCTTCATATTCTGCCCTGCGCAGCTTTTTTTCCTCTTCCTCTTTGTCATATTCAAATATGCTCACAGCTATAACCTCCGTTTTATTAGCTTTTAGAAATTCTGCAAGAATTCCTTCTTTTATACATTCATCAACCGCATGGTTGACTGCTTTTTCCAATTTCATATTCTGTGCATATTTCCGGACTTTGGCAACATACATCGCATACTCTTTTAAAATCTGACATTGTTCCATCAGTTCTTTATTGTGACCTTCATTCACATTGAACATTGTCACAATCAGTTCTAATGCCGGCTCGCCTGTGAAATTCTCATACATCTGCGATAACCTTAATTCCTGTTTATCGACTGCTTTTCTTGTTCCATTATAAAATACAATAAACTGTGGAGCAGGGATTTTTACAATGCTGGATACGTATAGTGATTTTTTATCGACCAGCTTCTGATATTCACTGGATATATAAAATAAATCCCGCAGTGGAATATTCGGATTGTAGGTCGACTGATGTTCATAAAGATACAAATTCATATCAACAATAAATGCTAAATCATTCTTCATCCCCATATAGATTGCATTATCCAGCGTTACAATTTCCAGTTCTTCCGGGTTCGTGTAGCTTCGTCCATTTACTGCATTGTAAAGTGACAGCAGATTTTTCTTATCTGAAAATAACATTCGGAAAACGGTATCCTTATAGTTTCTGTTGACGGCTACATTGTTGTTTGTGTCTCTCATATTCTTTTTCTCCTTATGCAGGAGTACCATTTTCAGACTTCTCCTGCTCTTAAATTAGTTGATTGGGTTTAAAAGCATAGATTTCTGAAATGAATTAGAAAATAAGATAACGGCTTACGCCATAGACTCTGTTCGAAATATGCTTTTTCTTAGAATATCATAGATGCATCTTGCAGGCAAGTATTTTTACATTT
>CAKRCJ010000396.1 GCA_934307185.1 uncultured Roseburia sp. | reverse complement strand
GAGACACTGAAGGTGTTCAGGGAAAAAGGCCATACCGTAGTGGCGGCAGAACACAGGCTGGCGTATCTGCAGGAATTCGCGGACAGAATTCTTTATCTAAAAGAAGGACGCATCGAACGGGAATTTACACCGGCGGAATTCCGGGGTCTGTCGGATGCGGAGCGCGAACAGATGGGACTTCGGAATATCGCGCAGGAGGAGATACGGATTCCGGCGGTCCGCAGTAGTCAGAAAGAGGCAGATCTTGAGATCCGCAGTCTTTCGTGCCGGAGAAAAAAGCAGATAATTTTTCAGAATGTCAGTTTGTGCGTCCGGGAAGGAGAAATCATCGGAATTACAGGAAAAAACGGTGCAGGAAAATCCACTTTCTGCAGCTGTCTGTGCGGCCTTATGAAAGCCAGCGGGGGACAGATTTTATATAAAGGCAGAAAGCTGTCCCAAAGAGCCCGGACAAAATTGTTCGGAATGGTCATGCAGGCAGTCAACCATCAGCTCTTTTCTGACAGCGTGAAAAACGAATGTCTGCTTGCAAAAGAAGATGCCACAGAGGAAGAAATTCAGGCACTTCTTGAAAAATTTGACCTGGAACCGTATGTCGAATCCCATCCTATGACCCTGTCCGGCGGCCAGCGCCAACGCCTCGCCATCTGCCAGGCCGTCATGGGCGGAAAGAAACTGCTGATCTTCGATGAACCGACCAGCGGCCTTGATTTCCGCCACATGTGTCAGGTAGAAACCATGATGAAGCGGCTGGCAGAAGAAAACTATATCATCTTAGTCGTAACACACGATTACGAATTCCTGAACCGGACGTGTGACGGGTATTTTCTGATCGGCGAAAAAGAAACTTTGTGAGGATTTAAGGCGTAGTTCACAAAGATAATCGTTATAATAGAAAAAGTAAAAAAAATAATTTACTGTGGAGTGAAATATTTTAGATAAAAGAATAGTAAGATATGGTATTATGCTGATATTGACTACATGAAGGCTGCCCCTGCATATTACCTGCAGACGTCGGTGGTTGAAAAAATAAAAGAACAGATGCCGGAAGAAATCCGGATGGAAAAAATAAAATAAATAAAATAAATAAAATAAATGGGAAGGCTGTCGTAAATTTATCAAAAACAGATAATTTTGCGACGGTCTTTATTTTTTCACTTTAAACTATTTGAATGAAAATCCATATGTAAAGTATTCTGTGATTGCTTGGTAAATATGAAAAAAGAAAGCGAGAAATAAGATGGAAAACAAATATGGATACGTTCGAGTGAGCACGAAGGATCAAAATGAAGACCGGCAAGTTGAGGCAATGAAGCAATTAAAAATATTAGAAGAAAATATTTATATAGAAAAAACATCAGGAAAGAATTTTAATCGCCCAATGTACCAGAACCTGATAAAAAAGTTGAAACCGGATGATTTGCTGTATATAAAAAGTATTGACAGATTGGGGCGGAACTATGAAGAAATCTTAGAACAATGGAGGATACTTACGAAGGAAAAAAAGGTTGATATTGTTGTTTTGGAAATGCCGTTACTGGATACGAGAAGAGGAAAAGATCTTATGGGAACTTTCCTAAGCGATATTGTCTTACAGGTGTTATCTTTTGTGGCCGAAAATGAAAGAAGTAATATAAAACAGAGACAGGCAGAGGGGATTGCCATAGCTAAAGCAAAGGGCGTTCGATTTGGACGGCCGCCAAAACCATTACCAAAGAATTTTTGTAAAATATATCAAAAATGGAAGGAAGGAAAAATAACAGGTGTAGTAGCGGCTGAGGCTTGCAATATGCCAATTTCCACATTTTTATATAAAGCAAAATCATATGAAAAAAATAAAAAATAATATTACAAAAATGTGTACTTTTTTGTAATACTACTTTTTTTGACAAATATTTAATATTAAATATATTATATAACCCAATATCTATCTTTTCAACATTTAAATGTGAAAAATCAACAAAAATCAAGAAGTATCGTTGCTAAGTACATTTATGCAAAAAAGTACACTTTTTGATAATTAAAAATGTAGGAGGTATGGGAATGTCACTGTTTGATTCAAAATTATTAAAACCATTTTATGATATGGGAGCTAAGGCAGGGGCAAAAGCAGCGGCCAAAATGAACCAAAAAATGATTGGGAAAGAAACGGATACAGAGTCTTATTTATCAGATGAAGATGGATACGCTGGAGAATTATAGCAATTCCATAAATTACTGCAACTCTTGACTAAAGTGATATGCTTAAGCTAAGAGGTGATAAATATGTTACAC
>CAKRCJ010000395.1 GCA_934307185.1 uncultured Roseburia sp. | reverse complement strand
TAGTTGCTCCGGTCTGTTTTCTTTTCTTGTAGTGTAAAAATAAATTGTAAAATTTCTTTCCTGCTGCCGTTCGTTACCCTAAGACGATAGCCGCAAAATCTGCTATACTACGCTGCCTCTAAACTTCCGGCAGCAATTTTAAAAATTCCTCCGTAGACTGTGAAACCGGAAGTGTCGGATTAATCGAAGCTACCATCTGACGGGATGGCAGTTTTTCTTTTGTTTTTACTACAAACAAATCCTTCAATTCACGGCTTAAACAGTAATCTGGAATGAAAGCAATACCAAGACCGATACGCGCAAGGTCAATCAACAAATCATTACTGCTTAATTCAATTTCAGGAATTAGCTCTAACTGGTGCTGCAAAAACAAATTGTGAAGGAATTCACTGGTGGTACTTTTGCGGTCGAGCATTAAAATTGGATATTGTTTTAACTCCTCAAAAGGAATTTCCTGCTGTTTCAGATTGAAATAGGCAGGATTAGCGATAAATACATCTGTGAAAGTGCATACTGTTTTCCGAACGTAAGAGTGATTTAAGTGCGCATTTGGAAAATTTGTGACAATCAAATCTACTTTTCCCTGCTCTAATAAATCCACGCAGCTGACAGAAGTTGCGTTTGTTACTTTAATCGGTACATTTGGAAATTTCTTGTGAAACTGTTTTAAATATGGGACTAAAAAATAACGGCAGATAGTATCACTTGCGCCGATATGAAGCTGTCCAAGTCCAAGACTTCCACAATCGAGAAGCTGGCTTTCTCCACGCTGGATTAAGTTCATGGCAGGTTCAATATGCTTTAAGAGAACCTTTCCGGCAGGGGTTAACTGAACTTTTTTTGTGCTTCGGATAAATAAAGGCTGTTCCAGTTTTTTTTCAAGTGTTTTGATTGACTGGCTGACTGCCGACTGGGAGATATAAAGCTGTTTGCTTGCCTCGGAAAAACTTAAGGAAGTTGCAACATAATAAAAAACCTTATATAATTCGTAATTTATATCCATGTAAATATCCATGCCTTTCTACGGGTGTATTCTTTATTCGAAAAAATAGTATTCTGTTTATAAGTATTCCGAATAAGTACAATTATAAGACGTACTTATAATTGTGTCAATCAATTCTTATGGTTTGTGAATAGAAAAATTCTGTTGGAAGTATATACCAAAGCAGAAGTATTTATTTTTATGAAATATGAAAATTAAAATATTAATATATCTTATGAAACAAATTAAATATATTAATTTTGCTAATCTAATAACTCATGCTATACTGTTTTTAATGATTTATGGAAGAATGTTGATAAAATGTCAGATAGATTTTACTGACACAATTTATAATGCATGACGAAAGGAAAAGGAAATATTTATGAGCAAGGTAAGAAGAGTTTATGTAGAAAAGAAACCGGCTTTTGCAGGAAAAGCAAAAGAGCTACAGTCTGAGATTAAGAGTTATCTTGGAATTTCATCGGTAACAGGTGTACGTGAACTGATTCGTTATGATATAGAGAATATTTCAGAGGAGACTTATAAAAAGGCATTAGTGACAGTTTTTTCTGAGCCGCCGGTAGATATGGTTTTTGAGGAAGAATTTATTTTAGGAGATGCAAAAACTTTTTCTGTAGAATATTTACCGGGACAGTTTGACCAGCGGGCAGACTCCGCAGAACAGTGTGTGAAATTATTAAATGAAGAGGAAGAGCCGGTTATCCGTACTGCAACAACCTATGTGATTGAGGGTGATGTGACAGAGGAGCAGTTAGAGGCAATCAAGCATCACTGCATCAACCCGGTCGACTCCCGTGAGACGGGTCTGGAAAAACCGGAAACTTTAGTGCAGGATTTCAAAGAACCGGCAGATGTTGCATCCTTTGACGGTTTTAAAGACATGCCGGAGGCACAGTTAAAAGAACTGTACAGCTCCTTAAATCTTGCAATGACATTTAAGGACTTTTTGCATATCCAGAACTATTTTAAAAATGAGGAGCACAGGGATCCGTCCGTGACAGAAATCCGTGTGCTTGATACTTACTGGTCTGACCACTGCCGTCATACAACTTTTTCTACCGAATTAAAAGATGTTAAATTTGACGACGGATTTTATAAAAAACCAATTGAAGAGACTTATAACGATTATTTAGACACCTTCAAAAATCTTTACGAGGGACGTTCTGATAAATTTGTCTGCTTAATGGATATTGCATTACTTGCAATGAAGCGTCTGAAAAAAGAAGGAAAATTACAGGACCAGGAAGAGTCTGACGAGATTAATGCCTGCTCTATTGTTGTACC
>CAKRCJ010000394.1 GCA_934307185.1 uncultured Roseburia sp. | reverse complement strand
TCTCCAATCAGAATAGATGTATGGCTCGTAGATACTGCATCAGCAAAAATCTCTTTAGGTTTCATCCTCCTGATTTCATTATTCTGCTGTTCAATAGTTTTCTGTGCTTCTAATACAGCTAGTGCCAACAATTCTTTTCCTTTTGGTTTCGACATCTGATAGCCACCAGTTTTCCTAATTGTTGGAAGCACTTCACTTGTTACCCAGTGTTTGAATCTCTTGGCTGATTCCAACTTGCTTCCAAAGATTAAAGCATATAAGCCAGACTCGTTGATGACTGTTTGATTTGGATTTCCTCTTTTTCCGTCGGAAATCACGACGGTATTTTTATCCTCATCTGTAACATGCGTTGCAAGTGCATCTCTCGTATTGGAATACCCCAATGCCTTAGCAACATCTTTTCCTACAAAATAGATTTCATTATTAAGTTGTATTGTTCGGATATCACCGAACTCTTCTGAGTTAAAAATTTTTACTTCTTCCATTTAGTTTCCTTTCACTCACGTTTCGTGTTGTTTTACTCAAAAAAAATTGTGTTAATAGGTTTTTTATAATAAGATGAAATGCGAATTTTAACATTATCTCTCGGTATTCGTTCTCCTCGTTCATACATAGATAATGCTGAAACACTTATATTCAAGCTTTTAGCAACTTCCTCTTGTGTTTTATTTCCTCTTAACCTAACAAGCCTTTTTCCTATTTCCTTAGCATTCATTTCAATCATATTTTCCACCTCCATTCACTCACGTTTCGTGTTATCTTTTACAATATACACAATTTGTGAGTTTTTGCCAACACGTTTTGTGCTTATTTTCTATTGATTTTTTTCACGAAATGTGTAATAATTTAATTGCTTAATTAAAGAAAGGAAAAGGTGAGTGCAATGCCAGAATTTAAGGATATGCTTAAATACTTTAGAACCAGAGAAGGTTTGTCACAAAGTGAACTTGCCGAGAAACTTGGAATGTCCGCTTCTCGTATAAGTATGTATGAAGTAGGAAAAAGAGAACCTGACTTTGAGGCCGAAGAAAAAATTGCCGACTTCTTTAATACTGATTTAAACACGTTGCGTGGACGTGATATAGAAGGAGAAACTATAGAAAATACAGATCCAGATATCAGGCGAATTGAACGCGCGCGCCAAAAAATGCCAGAACCAGACAAAAAGTTCATGATGGATATGTTAGAACGTTCTTTTTCAGAATACTTTAAGGATGATGATAACGAGGATGATCCAGACTAATATATCAACCAAAAGACGTTTAGAAATAAAAAATACTGTTTATAATGCATTGCTCCATTCAAAAAAGTGTACTTTACCTATTAAAATCAAAGCAATTACACGAAGTTACGAAAATATTCGACTCATACCATATAGTAAACATATGCGACTATTTGATATTTCGTACGAAAAAATGAGAGCTTTTGCACAAACAAAAGATGCCTTTACTGATTACTATGCAAATGAAGATCGTTATCTTATTTATTATAATGATATAGATATAAATATAGTTACTTCAAATAGATATAGATGGAATATTGCGCACGAACTAGGTCATGTGCTTTTGGAACATCATAAAAGAAATAATAATACAAGAATTTTTAGATGTTCTTTATCCGACAAAGAATACAATTATTTAGAAGAAGAAGCTGATTACTTTGCTCAATTAATACTTGTCCCGCATGTCGTGTTGGCTGGATTTAAAATACAAAATTCTAATGAAATTAAAATCTTATGTAAAATATCTGATCCTGCATCACGGAAACGATATTATGAATACCTTAATTGGAAATCACACATTGATGCTCAAAACGAATATGATAATCGAATATTTCATTATTATTATAATTTCATATACAAAAAACAATGTGAGACTTGCAAAGCCAGTTTTATCCAACGTTACGGAAAGTATTGCCCAATCTGTGGCAATAAAACAATACAATGGGGAGATGGAAATATGATTTATCCAAAATTAGACACTCGTGAAAACGGAAAATTAACAGAATGTCCAAATTGTAAAAATGAAGAAACAGATATTGAAGGAGATTACTGTCAAATTTGCGGCAGAAATCTTATAAATAAATGCTCGTATGATGATTGCTATTACAACGAACCATTACCATCAAATGCACGTTACTGCCCTATCTGTGGAAATCGCTCTACGTTTTACAATGCTGGATTTTTAAAAGAATGGAATTATGAAGATTCTCCTAATTCGTTCTTAGATATTCCATTTATACCTGATGACGAACAGTTACCATTTAATTAATATATAACCGCTTCGGCGTTTATATAAA
>CAKRCJ010000393.1 GCA_934307185.1 uncultured Roseburia sp. | reverse complement strand
GAGAAAACATCGGATAGTATCCCAATAGCGGCAAAAGGGTAAAAAGCAAGGAGAATTTATGTTAAGAGATATTACACTGGGCCAGTATTATCCGGCAGATTCTGTCATTCATAAACTGGACCCGCGGGTAAAATTATTTGCAACACTTATTTATATTATTACATTATTTTGTTTTAAAGGAATTGTGGCTTTGCTTGTTGCAACCGCATTTTTGTTCGCGGTAATAAAAATTTCTAAAGTACCATTTAAGTTTATGGTTAAGGGCTTAAAAGCAATTATGGTTTTGATGTTAATTACCGCATTGTTTAACCTGTTTTTAACACCGGGAGAGCCGATTGTTTCCTTCTGGATTTTTAAAATTACAGCGGAGGGTGCAAAAAATGCTATTTTAATGGCAATCAGACTTACTTATCTCATTCTTGGAACATCTATTATGACATTGACAACAACTCCAAACCAGCTTACCGACGGTCTGGAGAAATCATTAATGCCGTTTAGTAAAATCGGAATACCGGTACATGCAATTGCAATGATGATGTCCATTGCACTTCGTTTTATTCCGATTTTGATTGAGGAAACGGATAAGATAATGAAAGCACAGATGGCGCGTGGTGCTGATTTTGAAAGTGGAAATCTGATAAATAAGGTAAAAAACATGGTGCCTTTATTAGTACCATTATTTGTCTCTGCTTTCCGTCGAGCCGATGACCTTGCAATGGCGATGGAAGCGCGTTGCTACAATGGCGGCGAGGGACGTACCAAAATGAAGCCTCTTAAATATGTGGCAAGAGACTGCAAGGCATATGCAGTTATTTTTGTATATCTGATTGTGATTTTACTGTGCCGCACATTTTTACCGTGGCCGATGTAAAAACATGGCGAAACTCTGAAACAGAATGGGAGGAGTTTCGCCATTGTTTGGTTTAATCAATGTAGGTAATTGCGAAACTCAAATTTAGTTATCTATAATTGTACAAAATGAAACAAAATCATCGAAGACCCGCTCTCGCTGCCTGCCGCTCGCAGCGGTACTAAGCGACCAGAATACGGTCGCTTAGTACCGGCGGCGTCAGAAGCATCTTCTTATGATTTTATTCATTTTTCACAATTAAATTTACTTATTCTATGAGTTTCGCAATTACCTGTTTAATCAATGATAAAAAAGGAGCACACATTTGAAACGAGTAAGATTAATTGTAGCTTATGATGGAACAAATTACTGTGGCTGGCAGGTTCAGCCAAATGGTATCACGATAGAGCAGGTGTTAAATGAAAAACTATCCGCCCTGCTTGGCGAAGAAATTACCGTCACAGGGGCAAGCCGGACAGACTCCGGGGTACATTCCATGGGAAATGTTGCAATTTTTGATACGGAAACAAGAATGCCGGCAGATAAGATTTCTTTTGCCCTAAACCAGAGACTTCCGGAAGATATTGTAATACAGAAATCGGAGGAAGTACCGGCTGACTGGCATCCAAGGTATCAGGTGAGCCGCAAAACATACGAATACCGCATTTTAAACAGGACTTTCCGTATGCCAAACAGAAGACTTGATACGTACTTTTACCATTATCCGCTTGATGTGGAAAAGATGAATGAAGCGGCGGCATATCTTGTGGGGGAGCATGATTTCAAAAGCTTTTGTGCAGTTGGTGCGCAGGTAAAGACGACAACAAGAACCATTTATTCATGTGATGTGACAAGAGATGCGAATGATATTATAACCATTCGAGTGACCGGAAACGGGTTTTTATACAATATGGTGCGCATTATTGCAGGTACATTAATCCGTGTTGGAAACGGTGATATTTTACCGGAGGAGATAGAGCAGATTATTGACAAAAAGGACCGCAGTGCAGCAGGACCGACTGCCCCGGCACATGGACTTACGATGATTGGGATTGAGTATGAGGAGTAATTGTGGAAAACCGCCCAAATTATTTTTGACATTGTGGATAAGTAGAAAAATTTATCAAGAAAAAAGAAATAAATTCTTGACACACATGGCGTGGTGTACTATACTATATAAGTCTGTGATAGTGAATTAATGTCAAACCAAAAGCCCCGGTTCGACATTTAAACTATAAACAATTTATTTAATGATGAAGCGATGTGTCCTGGACATTCACATTGTGGAAGCATTTCATAACATTATTTTTAGGAGGAAAATCAATGAAAACTTTTATGGCTAGCCCAGCTACCATTGATAGAAAATGGTATGTAGTTGACGCTGAAGGTATGACATTAGGACGTTTAGCATCTGAAGTTGCTAAAGTATTAAGAGGAAAAAATAAACC
>CAKRCJ010000392.1 GCA_934307185.1 uncultured Roseburia sp. | reverse complement strand
GAGTTATATAATGAAGTGAATTACAGCCTTCCGTATGGCAATGTGGCGGCAGAGGGAAAGACGATACTTTTTTTATTTTACAGAATTACTCTTTTTTCGCTCGGAACAGCGTTCTGGGCAGTGTTTGCACTGCTTCTTTCTGTGTTTAAAATGGAAAAAATGGTAATTCCAACTCTTACCTTTATCGGAAGCTTCTGTGAGAGCAGACTGAGGTTTTTTCTTCCAGCATGGCTTTTGACAGATGCCTGTATTTCAGGGGAAAATCTGCTTCCGTTTGGAATACTGCCAAATTTTTTGTACGGCTGTTGTTATTTGCTACTGTGGATTTGTATTTTTGGTTTGGCATTTTACTTTTTGGTGAAAAGGAGTATTTATGGTCGGAAAAATAATTAAAGCGGTCCGGATATGCAGAGGGTATTTGAAGCAGGAAGCAAGAAGTGTAAGAACGATTTGGGTTGTTTTTCTGTTTTTTATTTTTTCCAATATTTTTACCGAGGAAATATTGAATTTTTCGAAAACGACCGGTTACGGAATTACACCGTGGATTGGCATATTTTTTACAACAACCCGGTTTGCAAGACTGATTACCTATGTTATTTTCCTGCTTGTGATTTCTAATCTGCCGTTTCGGGAAGAAAATGATATTTACTTTCTGATAAGAAGCGGAAGGTTCTCTTTTTGTATGGGAAATCTATTTTATGTATTTGTGAATGCAGGTGCAGCTTCCTTTTTTCTCCTTTTTTTATCGGGAATATGGGGAATTGGGACGATGGAATGGTCGCCTGACTGGGGAAAAGTGCTTGGAACACTGGCAATGACAGATGCAGGTAGTCAGTTTAACCATTCCGTGATTGTCGGTTCAAAGCTTATCACAAATTTTGCACCTGCGACCTGCGCAGTGCTTGTATTTTTTCTACAGACCTTCTGTTTTTTCTTTTTGGGAGAATTGTATATTGTATGCAATCTTTTGAGCGGCAAAAGAAATTACGGACTTTTTGTATGTGGAATACTGATTTTATTTGATTTTATGGTTCAGTCGGAGCCTACCATATGGAGAGCTTCCTATTTTTCGCCGGTTACGTGGTCAAATTTAGCGTGTCTTGATTTAAAACGGAATGTCTCGGTTTTTCCGTCGGTAACTTACGCCATAGCAATGTATCTTATAATTGATATTGCACTTGCGGCTGTTGTACTTAGATTAAGCAAATATTTAAAAATAGATGAGAGTGAAGAAAAACATGAATGAAAGTATTAAAATAGAGCATTTGTATAAAAGTTTTGGAAAGACGGATGTTTTGCAGGATATCTCATTATCTGCACATCCTTCCGAAATTATTGGTGTAACCGGAAGGAATGGCTGTGGAAAAACAGTTTTATTTAAGTGTATCTGCGGAATGTTAAAGCCTTCTTCGGGTGAGATATATGTAAATGAAAAACAGATAGGAAAAGATGTGGATGTGCCTCAATCGGTCGGTGTACTTATCGAAAACCCGGCATTTCTGCCGCAGTTTTCTGCATACGATAACCTGCGTATTCTTTCGGGGATTAACCGCAAAATTACAGATGAGCAGGTAAAAGAAGTGTTAGAGTCGTTTGGTCTGGACTGGAAGAATAAAAGGCATGTGGAGAAGTATTCCATGGGAATGAGACAGCGTTTGGGGCTTGCCCAGGCGGTGATGGAGGACCCTTCTGTGCTGATATTAGATGAGCCGATGAACAGCCTAGACCAGTATTGGGTGAAAAATGTGCGCGAGAAGCTTTTTACCCTGAAGGCGCAGGGAAAAACAATTCTTTTGGCGAGCCATTATAAAGAAGATGTGGACTGCCTGTGCGACAGGGTAGTACGGTTGGAGGAAGGAAGAATGATTGCTTTATAAAAGATGAAAAAATAGAGTTTGTTACCGGGTTTATAGAAGATAATATTTGCCGAAACATTGTGATTATGGTAACATATATAAGATATTTCAATCGAATGTAATTTTTTAAGAAACAGGAGAACAAACAGTGGCAATTGATCAGAGCAAAATTCGTAATTTTTGTATTATCGCACATATCGACCACGGCAAATCAACGCTGGCGGATCGTATCATAGAGAGCACCGGAACACTCACAAGCCGTGAGATGCAGGCACAGGTGCTTGACAATATGGATTTGGAGAGGGAGCGTGGTATCACGATAAAGTCCCAGGCAGTCCGTATTATTTATAAGGCAAAGGATGGGGAAGAATATATTTTTAACCTTATCGACACACCGGGGCATGTGGATTTTAACTATGAGGTATCCAGAAGCCTCGCTGCCTGCGAC
>CAKRCJ010000391.1 GCA_934307185.1 uncultured Roseburia sp. | reverse complement strand
GAGAGGCAGGCGGTATTACACAGCATATCGGAGCTTCTGTTGTTTCTATCAATGGTCAGAATATTACCTTCTTAGATACACCGGGACATGAGGCATTTACAGCAATGCGTATGCGTGGTGCAAACTCTACCGATATTGCAATTCTTGTTGTTGCAGCAGATGACGGTGTAATGCCTCAGACAGTAGAAGCAATCAACCATGCAAAAGCTGCCGGGGTTGAGATTATTGTTGCAATCAATAAGATTGATAAACCAAGTGCAAATATTGAGCGTGTAAAACAGGAATTATCCGAGTATGAATTAATTCCGGAAGACTGGGGCGGAAGCACCATTTTCTGTCCGGTATCTGCTCATACCAAAGAAGGTATCGATAACCTTCTGGAAATGATTTTGTTAACAGCAGAAGTGCTTGAGTTAAAAGCAAATCCAAACCGTAAAGCGAGAGGTCTTGTCATTGAGGCACAGCTTGATAAGGGACGCGGTGCGGTTGCAACTGTATTAGTACAGAAGGGTACTTTAAGAGTTGGTGACCCGATTGCCTGCGGAAGCTGCTTCGGTAAAGTACGTGCGATGATTGATGACCAGGGAAGAAGAGTAAAAGAAGCAGGACCTTCTACACCAGTAGAAATCCTCGGTTTATCCGCTGTTCCGGAAGCTGGAGAGACATTTGTATCTACCGACTCCGAGAAAGAGGCAAGAGCATTTGCAGACACCTATATTTCTGAGAGCAAGAATAAGCTGATTGAGGATACAAAGTCCAAGATGTCCTTAGACGATTTATTCTCACAGATTCAGTCCGGAAATGTAAAAGAATTAAATATCATTGTAAAAGCAGACGTTCAGGGTTCTGTAGAAGCAGTAAAACAGAGTCTTGTAAAACTTTCCAATGACGAAGTTGTTGTAAAAGTAATCCACGGTGGTGTTGGCTCCATTAATGAGTCTGATATTATCTTGGCTTCTGCTTCCAATGCAATTATTATCGGATTTAACGTTCGTCCGGATCCGACTGCAAAAGTGACAGCAGACAGAGAGAATGTCGATGTGCGTCTTTACAAAGTTATTTACAATGCAATTGAAGATGTGGAAGCTGCCATGAAGGGTATGTTAGACCCTATTTTTGAGGAAAAAGTAATCGGTCATGCAGAAGTAAGACAGATTTTCAAGGCATCAGGTGTTGGTAATATTGCAGGTTCCTATGTACTTGACGGTGTATTCCAGAGAGGCTGCAAGGTTCGTATTTCCCGTGAGGGAAAACAGATTTTCGAAGGAAATCTTGCATCCTTAAAGAGATTTAAAGATGATGTGAAAGAAGTAAAAACAGGATACGAATGTGGTCTTGTATTTGAAGGATTTAATGATATTGCAGAACTGGATCAGGTAGAGGCATATAAAATGGTAGAGGTTGCTAGATAAGAGAACCTTATATATTGCGAGGTGGGAAGAATGAGAAAAAACAGTATTAAAAATACCAGAATCAATGGTGAGGTATTAAAAGAATTAAGTAATATTATCCGTGGGGAAATCAAAGACCCACGGATTAACCCATTAACTAGCGTGGTTGCTGTTGAGGTTGCACCGGATTTAAAAACCTGTAAGGCATATATCAGTGTTTTAGGTGATGAAAAATCCCAGCAGGATACGATCAAAGGCTTAAAGAGTGCGGAAGGATATATCCGTTCCATGCTTGCAAAAAATATTAACTTGAGAAATACGCCACAGATTACCTTTATTTTAGACCAGTCCATTGAATACGGTGTAAAAATGTCAAAAATGATTGATGAGGTTACAAGAGAAGAGTCAGCAAAAACAGAGGAATAATTATGACAAATTTTGATGTTTATCTGGCGGGTGCAGACTCCGTTGCCATTGCAGGTCATGTAAGACCGGATGGCGACTGTGTCGGCTCCTGCCTGGCTACATACAACTACATCCGCACCTACTTTCCACATGTGCATGTAGATTTGTATTTAGAGCCAATTCCAAATATTTTCAAATTTATGAAAAATTCTGAAGAAATTTTAAGTGAATGGCCGGATAACAGAACTTATGACCTTTTTATTGCCCAGGATTGCGGCGATACTGCGCGTCTTGGAAATGCAGCAAAGTATTTTTTGTCTGCAAAACATACGATTTGTGTAGATCATCATGTAAGCAATCAGAATTTTGCAGAGCATAATTACATTTTCCCGGAGGCAAGTTCTACCTGTGAACTGATTTTTGAGTTACTTCCTTATGAGAGAATTGACAAAGAAATCGCGGAGTGCATTTACACAGGAATGGTTCACGATACCGGTGTTTTCCAGTATTCCTGCACTTC
>CAKRCJ010000390.1 GCA_934307185.1 uncultured Roseburia sp. | reverse complement strand
GTTTTGCAGATTATGCCAAAGGATGGAAGCTATGACGGAAGCTTAAATCTCCAAAACAGTGAGCTGTTCCGTAAATATTATGAGAACCTGACAGATTATGAAATCAAAATCACCTCAATTACCTGGGAAAAATTTAACAGCTATTTTAAAAATGCAGGTTTTAAGTATGATATGTCAAAAGAAATCGGCGCAGACAATCCGGTAAATGAGGATAAAATCGCTTCTTCTGCTAATTTGAGCGGTTACAATATGATTATCGTTGGTTTTGGTGATACTTATGGAAGCGTTGACCTTTCCAACCAGTATGGTGCAGTAGATTACCTGAAATATTACATTGCACAGGGAAAAAGTATTCTTTTTACCCATGATGTAACTTCCATGTATAACCTTAAGAAAGACAGAAAAAGTGTTTTCGGATATACCGCTAATATCCAGCTTCGTGATGTGATGGGAATGAACCGTTACAAGGCAGTAAACAACCAGCTTTCGGCAAGGGAAAGGGAGCAGGTGATTGCTTACCAGAACAGCCAGGCCAATGAAGATGGAGAAAGTATCTACGATACGATTTCTTCTACTGCGCTGCATGGCTTTACCTATTATGCGTTAAAACGTCTTGGCTGGATTTCCGGTAATCAGACGGTAAACAGCCAGAAAAATTACCGGATGCCGTATCAGTATATGATAACGAATACAGAAGGAAATGCAGTTTGTAATGTAAATTATGCAACAAGAACAACCGGATTTAATGATAACAATGATTTGACAACGAGGGCTTCAAAATTGAATGAAGGACAGATTACCCAGTATCCATATAAGATTAGTGAGGATTTGCAGATTTCACAGACACACGGACAGTGGTATCAGTTAAACGTTGAGGACCCGGAGGTTACGGTATGGTACACATTAAGTGATGACCATTATTGTGCAGGCTGGGATGAAAAAGACCAGTACGGAAGAGGTACTGCTTTAACCTATGGCGTATCACCGCATGACGCATCCAATAACTACTATATTTATAGTAAAGGAAATGTGTTTTATTCCGGTGTCGGACATTCGGCAATAACTTCGGATGGACAGGGAGATATGGAGGCAAAGCTTTTTGTCAATACAATGATTGCGGCTTCCCGCGCGTCTTTTGAACCTCCGGTTGTAGAGATTACAAATGCGGATGCATATTTAAGCGGCGTACAGAATTATACCTTGGAAATAATGCGGGAATATGATAACGGAGTAACGGATGCCTCCATGGAAAACAATCTGGTCGCAGAGACGTTTACAGACAGTGATACAGTAACGATTACCTTCACTACGGTGGATTTTAATCCGGTGAGCACCCGCTTAGAGGGCTGGATTTATCTGGCGGACGGGGACTATATTGACGAGATTGTACGTCTGTCGGATGGTGCCATTTTACATGCGGATGACACGCACAAATTCAGTGGACTGACGAATGGAACAGAGTACAGTCTGACTTACAAAAAAACAGAACTCGATTCGCACAGGCTTTTAAAATTCGAATTAAAAAATGACAGAATTAACACAAAGAGCACAACTACGCTTAATATGACGGTACAGCCATTATTCGAACTTGATTAACCCATTGCAAAAAAGAGGTTATTTGTTATAATAAGAAATGTTGGCGTAAAAGCCGGCAAGATTGATTTATGGGATGGAAAATATGAGCAGTAAAAACGATTTGAGCAATCGTATGAATGAGTCTTACAGCAGATTAAGCAAAGGACAGAAGAGACTGGCAGCCTATATTACAGACAATTATGATAAAGCAGTTTTTCTGACAGCGGCAAAGCTCGGTGAAGTGGTTGGTGTCAGTGAGTCGACGGTTGTCCGTTTTGCAACACATCTTGGATATAAGGGTTATCCGGAATTTCAGAGTGCACTAGAGGAGCTGGTACGGAATAAGTTAAATTCTATTCAGAGAATGGATGTGACCTATGGACGTATCAGCCAGTCAAAAATATTAGAGTCTGTATTAAAGTCAGATGCAGAGAAAATTAATTCAACGCTTGAAAAAATAGACCAGGATGCATTTGAAATGGCGGTGAATACGATTTTAAATGCAAAGCATATTTATATTATCGGAATTCGAAGCTGTGCATCACTTGCATCTTTTATGGCGTTTTATTTTAATCTGATGTTTGATAATGTACATTTAATCCAGACAAGCAATTCGAGTGAAATTTTTGAGCAGATGGTACGGATTGGAAAAGAGGATGTCATTATTGGAATTAGTTTTCCAAGATATTCCATGCGTACCTTAAAGGCAATGGAATTTGCCAATAACCGGAGTGCAAAAGTGATCACGTTAACAGACAGTGTGCATTCA
>CAKRCJ010000389.1 GCA_934307185.1 uncultured Roseburia sp. | reverse complement strand
TGATATTATTCTGGGATTAAAAAAAGTATTTGCCGACAGACAGATATAGAGGATTAGAAAAGAAAGGGTTGGAATAAAAAATGAATAAACACAGCAGAGTGTGTGCAAATATAGATTTGGATGCAGTTTTATATAATATGGAAGCAATGCATCATAATATTGACGCTGCTACAAAGATTATGGCTGTTGTAAAAGCAGACGGATATGGACATGGTGCAACTGTCATCGCAAAAGAAATAGAACATCTGGATTATTTATATGGATTTGCAGTAGCAACCGTAGAGGAGGGGCTTATGCTCCGGAAAAGCGGAATTAAAAAGCCAATCCTTATTTTAGGATATATTTTCCCAGACCAGTATGAAGATGTCATCCGTGCAGAAATTGACCCAAGCGTGTTTACTTTAGAGATGGCAGAAGAACTTTCAAAAGCTGCCGAAAAAGTAGGGAAAGACTGTAAGATGCATTTTGCAATTGATACCGGAATGAGCCGTATTGGTTACCAGGTAACAGAAGAAGCAGCGGATGAAATGGCGCAGATTGCAGAGCTTCCGCATATGATGGTAGAGGGGATTTTCACTCATTTTGCAAAAGCGGATGAGTCTGACAAAACTTTCACAAAAGAACAAATTCAGAAATTCAAAAAAATGATTGATATGATGGAAAAAAGAAATATTCATATTCCAATCAAACACTGCTCAAACAGCGCAGGAATTGCAGAAATTAAAGATGCAAATATGGATATGGTAAGAGCAGGTATTACATTATATGGTCTCTGGCCTTCCAAAGAAGTGGACCACAATTCCCTTAAAATGCGTCCGGTCATGCAATTAAAGACACATGTTGCATATGTCAAGGAATTAGAAGCTGGCAGGGCAATCAGCTATGGCGGTACTTTTGTAACGGAAAAGAACAGCAAAATAGCAACCATCCCAGTGGGGTACGCAGATGGATACTGCCGAGGTCTTTCCAATAAGGGAAGTGTCTTAATTCACGGAAAAAAGGCACCAATCTGTGGCAGAATATGCATGGACCAGTTTATGGTGGATGTAACAGAAATTGACGATGTAAAAATCGGAGACGAAGTAACGCTTGTCGGAACCGATGGAAATGAGACAATTACCATGGATGAGATTGGTGAACTGTCCGGAAGATTTAATTATGAATTTGTCTGTGTGATTGGCAAACGTGTTCCGAGAGTTTTTTATAAAAATGGCAGAATTGTAGAAACACAGGAATACTTTGAATAAAAATATCAGAGACGGTCTTTGGAATTTTTGAATAAAATAGAATACGTCTGTTAAATCTGGAAATACTATCCGTAAGAAACAACAGTAGAAAAGAATACTGATTAGGATTATGGAGTGAAAAGTATATGTTAATTCGGCGTGGTGATATATTTTATGCAGATTTAAGACCGGTAGTTGGTTCGGAACAGGGCGGGGTACGCCCGGTACTTATTATACAAAATGATGTTGGAAACAGACACAGTCCTACCGTTATCTGTGCTGCAATTACGTCTCAGATGAACAAAGCAAAGCTTCCGACGCATGTAGAACTTGACTGTAAAAAGTACGCTCTTGTAAAAGATTCTGTTGTACTTTTAGAGCAGCTCCGCACAATTGATAAAACGAGATTAAAAGATAAAGTATGTCATTTGGACAATCAGATATTGATTAAAATAGACAAAGCATTGGAAATAAGCTTAGAACTACTTACATAGCTTGACTATTCCATGGTAAAATGGTATTATTTCAAATGTTTTTAGCAAATTTAGTTTTACAAAACAAGGAGGATTTATGGACGATGGTGGCAGTCCCACTACCGGGATGAAAAAATTCAGCAATAAAATTTTAAAATTATTTGGAGTTGACACAGAGGATGTCACAGAGGAAGAAATCATTTCCATGGTAAACGAAGGGCATGAGCATGGAGTGCTTGAGGCGAACGAAGCGGAGATGATTCATAATATTTTTGAGTTTGGAGATAAAGATGCCAAGGATATTATGACACACCGGAAGAATATTATTGCAATTGATGGCAATACCAGTTTCAGTGAAGCACTGGATTTTCTTGCAGCAAATAATTATTCAAGATATCCGGTTTACATAGATGATATTGATAATATTATAGGTGTACTTCATATAAAAGAGGCACTTGCATTATGTCAGAACAAAGATATTTATCATAAGCCGGTAAAAGATATTGAAGGACTCATAAGAAGTGTGGATTTTATACCGGAAACAAGAAATATTAATACATTGTTTACAATGATGCAGACAGCAAAAACACATATGGTAATTGTTGTGGATGAATATGGACAGACATCTGGCATTGTTGCAATGGAAGATATTTTAGAAG
>CAKRCJ010000388.1 GCA_934307185.1 uncultured Roseburia sp. | reverse complement strand
GTTGTACATAAGCTTCTTAGATTAGCGAGGACAAGCGCAGATTTAGATGGAGTAGAAAATATTAGGAAGAAGGACATTGAACGGGTATTAGAATGCAGAGATTTGGACAAAGGCAACAGCAAAATGATGGTAGTGAATTAGTGTATTGGATCTGGCTAAGAAAAGTGAATGGAATTGGCTGTCATACAGCGCACAAGTTACTCGAAGTTTTTGGAGAACCCAAAAGGATATACGAAGCTGATTTTGGCGAATTATGCAAAGTTGAAGGGATCGGAAAAGAGAAAGCAAAACAGATACTTGAGTCAAGAAGCCTTGCAGAAGCAGAGCGTGTCCTATTTGAGTGTGGAAGGAACGGAATAGGAATCCTTACTATGAATGATTGTCGGTATCCGGAAGCGGCAAAGAAAATAATAGATATGCCAACACATTTATTTTATAAGGGAACATTACGATCCAATTCCATGGGCACAGCAATTGTGGGGGCAAGACGATGCAGCAAAGAAGGAAAGGCCCAGTCAGTAAAATATGCCATGGAATTGGCAGAGCAAGGAATCCCAGTCATAAGTGGAATGGCAAAAGGAATTGATTCATATGCACATACAGCATGTCTACGGGCAGGCGGTTATACAGTTGCAATCCTTGGGAATGGATTGGATATTTGTTATCCGGCAGAGCATAAGATACTGATGCAGAGAATAGCGGAACAAGGATTGCTATTGTCAGAATACGAACCGGGAATAAAACCGAATGCAAAGCACTTTCCAGCAAGAAACAGAATAATTGCAGCGTGGTCAAATAGAGTGATCATTGTGGAAGCCGGTAAGGGGAGCGGAGCATTGATTACCGGAGACATTGCCAGAAAATATGGTCGGGAAGTAAAAATAATTATTGATTTCATTAAAAGATCGAGCGATTAGAATACAAATTCTGATAAATATAATGGAAATGCTTGAGGCGGTAGGAGAGATATGATATTCTATAAAAGGTGGTGAAGTTTTTTCTGGACAACAGGGGAGACTTTGCCATTTTTGGTATTATTTGTAAAAAAGGCAGAAGAACAGAAATTAAGTAAAGTGTGAATGAATTAAATTCCAAAGAGAAAGTGTGGAGACGGATATGGAGTATATTACTGCTAGACGGAGTGAAACATTATTGAATGAACCGTATGAAATTACATATGCTGACATCAGAAGAATGTATTATGAAAACCTGCGGGATGCCGAAGAATGTCGGAGAGTTACGGAAAGTAGTAGGCGGGGAGAAACTTACTACGCAAATGATGGAAGACCTGGTGAAGAAAAAATTGCTGATTTTCACAGTGCATTTTTTAAAGAGGTTCTTTATAGAGACATGAAAACGGCTGGTTTTATGATGCAATATCCACACGGCATCGTAATCAGACAGGGAGAAAGAAATAGTTATTATCGTGGAGAAAATCAGATTTTTCCAAGAAGTCAGCCATCATTATATCGTTCTTTGGAAAAATTCTCTTCCGAAAAAGAGAGGCAACTATACCGTTTGATTGCAGATATGAAAATAGCTGAATTTGGAATTTTCATTTGCAGATTAGGAATTACACAGTTTTGGCTCAATAATTATGGATCAGTGTTGTTCGAACCGCTTGCACAGCATTACGGATTGGAAACAGAATGGCTGGACATTACGAATGATTTTAATATTGCGTTATTCTTTGCAACTTGTGCATGGGATGGAAAACAATGGTACCCGCTCACGAAAGCGGATACGGAAGGGGATTACAGTAGGCAGTACGGTGTTCTTTTCCATATCCCTCAGTGGCAAGCAAAGGGGCAGAGTATGATGGATGGGTTGGAAGTCGAAGGGAAGGAAAAATATATACATAATTCCATACTTCCAATAGGATTCCAACCATTTATGAGATGTCACAGCCAGTATGCGTATGGAATTCATATGAAGGAACCATATCCATTACAGAATGATTTTACATTCGAAAAGCTTTATTTTCGACATAACGAAAAATTGTCAAAAGATGTGTTTGAAATGATGGATGGAGGAAAAAAGGTATATCCCCAGGAAGGTCTGGATGAATTTCAGGATGTGATACAAGAGATTAGGAATGCAAGCGTATTTTCAGAAGAAGCTTTTCAATATGCATTCGAGAAAAACAATTACTTTAAGGACGCTGATGTAGTGCAAAAAGAATTAAGGGAAGATCAAATATTAGGTATTCCTATTCGGATAGATGCGAATAAACATCCGTTTAAGGTGTCACGTCAGAGGATACGACATTTAAATATGAGATATGAAGGATTCTCAATAGAGAAGGCTTATGGAATACAATTGCGCATGAGGAAAACTTTTATGAAGTGAGTAATTGTAAAAC
>CAKRCJ010000387.1 GCA_934307185.1 uncultured Roseburia sp. | reverse complement strand
AAAGCAATGCCGGAGGACAAAGCAGGGGAAAATGCAGTAAAAAAAGCAGAAAAACGACCGGAAGTAACCGCCTGCAGCAGCATAGAACAAGCCGTAGAACTGGCTTTAAAAGAGACACAAAAGGACGGTGTCATACTGGCATTTGGCTCACTGTCTTATCTGAAGGAAGTAAAAAAACTGATGCATGCGAAGCAAGCCGGTACAGAATGTACAGAGAAACTGGCAGAAAAAGCAGACAGCAGGGAAAAGGTTACACATCAGAGCAGATAAAGAAGGATAACAGGATGGATAAGAAAAAAATAGAAGAAGGCGTCAGATTAATATTGGAAGGCATTGGTGAAAATCCGGAACGTGAAGGGTTATTAGATACGCCGGACCGGATTGCACGAATGTATGGGGAAATTTTTGCAGGGCTTTCACAGACTGCGGAAGAACCGTTGGCAAAGACATTTTCCGTGAAGGAAAATACAATGGTTGTTGAAAAAGATATCACCTTTTATTCGACCTGTGAACATCATTTTATGCCTTTTTATGGAAAAGCACATATTGCATATATCCCGGACGGCAGAGTAGTAGGTTTAAGCAAGCTGGCAAGAACTGTAGAGGTTTATGCCAAAAGACCACAAATTCAGGAGCAGCTTACCACGCAGATTGCAGATGCTTTGATGGAATATTTAAAGCCGCAGGGCGTGATAGTTTTACTGGAAGCAGAGCATATGTGCATGACAATGCGCGGGGTAAAAAAGCCGGGAAGCAAGACGGTGACGTATGTGACGCGGGGTGTGTTTGAAAAAGATGAAAAATTGCAGCAGCAGTTTTTGCAGATGATAAAAATGTAAGAATAGTATAGTGCAGCATCGTTTGTTCTATAAAACAGCGGCAGCGTTTAAAAGCAGATTTTTTGTGATTAAAATTTGATTTTAAATGTTACCGCTGTTTTTTTTGTGCAATAATAATAAAAATATTAAGGAAAAATGTGATGAATTGTACAATTGTATTATAAGAAAATGAGATATATAATAGCATTATAAAAATATTTGAACACATGTTATATATTTCAAAAAAAATAAACAGGAAAGGTGGAATATATATGAAAGAAAAAAAACTTATTGCTCTGGCAGCTTTTATGGCACTTGGTTTATGTACTTCCGGATGCCGGGAAGACACGCCGCAGGATGCAGTGGCACAGGAGAGTGTTGTTCACATACAAATCGCTTATGAGAATAATCCGGGGGAGCCAGTCGATCTTGCCTGTCAGCGATGGAAGGAATTATTGGAAACAGAGAGCGGCGGAGAAATCCAGGTGGAATTATATCCGTCCAGCCAGCTTGGCTCAAAAACAGATATTATCAATCAGGAAATTGCAGGAGATTCCGTTATAACACTGGCAAATGGAGCGTTTTATGCGGATTTGGGAGTAAATGATTTCAGCGTGACATTCGCACCGTATCTTTTCCGGTCATGGGAGGATATTGAGAAGCTGGCAGAGAGCGGCTGGTGGAGTGAGCAGGAAGAAAAATTAAGGCAGACGGCAGGGCTTGTGATTGTCGGAAGCAACTGGCATTATGGCGTGAGAAACACGATTACGAAAGAACCGGTTGAAAAACCGGAGGATATGAAGGGCTTAAAAATCAGAGTGCCGGGAAATCAATTGCAGGTTGACAGTATGGAAGCATTAGGTGCGGCTGGTACACCGATGAGTCTTGGAGATGTCTATACTGCATTACAGCAGGGAACGATTGACGGACTGGAAAACCCAATTGCAGTAATTGAAAATGGAAAATATCAGGAAGTAGCAAAGTATCTTTGTGAAGATGCTCATATTTATGACCTTACGACCTGGTGCTGCGGGGATGAATTTTTTTCCTCATTAACGACAGAGCAGCAGGACCTTTTAATGAAAACCTGTGAGGAAGCCGGAGTTTATAACAATGAGATTTTAGAGTCGGAGACAGAGAAAGCACTGCAAAAACTTAAAGAGTCTGGCGTTACTGTATATACCGTAGAAAATACCGATGAATGGCTTGCAGCATCACAGTCCTTTTATGAGCAGGCAGAAGAAAAATATGGATGGTCAGAAGGGCTTGTGGATACGGTGAAGAGTATCATCGGTCAGTAGAAGGAGGCAGTTTATGGAAAGAAAATGGATACAAAAACTCAAACAGGCTGACACAGTGATTTCTGTGATTGCTTTAGTTTTACTTATTGCAGTAACTTTTGCAGGCGTTGTTTTCCGGTATGTTTTTTCAAAGCCTTTTTCCTGGCAGGAGGAAGTACAGCTTGCATTGATTATCTGGGTTATATTCTTTGGTTCAAGATATGCATTTGAAACTTATGCACATGTGGCAATTGATATGTTGTATGAACT
>CAKRCJ010000386.1 GCA_934307185.1 uncultured Roseburia sp. | reverse complement strand
GGGAGAACGTAAAAAATGTAGAGGACTGTAATATATGCATAAAAGCATTTAGCAATGACAGGCAGTAGGGGAACACATGGAAGAGAAAGCAATGAAATTTGCAACGGTGGTTGCGGTTATAGTGATGGTTTTCATGTGTATCATTATGCCGAAGCTTCCAGCAATTCATACCTGGTCATCCGAACGGCAGGAGGACCGGATTGCAGAAGAAGAATTTTCGGCACAAAAGACACAGATGAGTGAACTGGAAATTAAAAATACAGATGTGGCAGACGATGCAAAAAAAAGACAGCTTCGTTTAAAATTGCCACAGGGAGTAGCAGGGAGCGACCTTACAATTACAAATGAATATGTAACCCAGACGATTACAATAGAAATTCCACAGACAACCGGGGATTATTTTGAAAATTATCCCTTGACAGGAAGCAGTAACCATATTGATAATTTATCTTATACGTTAAATGGAACGGAAGGTCTTATTGAAATTACGATGGACCAGGTATATGAGCTGGATACAGATTATGATGAGAATTATTATTACCTTGATTTTAAAACACCACATGAGGTATATGACAAGGTTGTGGTTATAGATGCCGGACATGGAGGAAGGGCACCGGGAGCTACAAAGCAGGGAATAAAAGAAAAAGATATTGACCTTGCAATTGTATTGCAGTTAAAGCAGATTTTTGACAGCAGTGAAGAAAATATCGGAGTGTATTATACAAGGACAGATGACAGCAATCCGACGTTTGACCAGAGAGTCCAGCTTGCAAACAAGTCACAGGCAGATTTATTTATCAGCATACATAATAATTCAATGAAAAGCGGAAGAGATTCATCTATTCATGGAACACAGGTTATGTACAGCGAATCCGACACAAATGAGCTGGGAAGCATGCAGCTTGCACAGCTTTGCTTAGACCATGTCACAGAGGCACTGGGAAGCAGAGATAAAGGTCTGGTAAAGGGTGATGAAATTTATATTATCCGCACCAGTACTGTGCCGGTGGCTTTAATTGAAGTTGGATTTATGACAAATCAGGAGGAATTAGAACTTTTAAACAGTACAGATTATCAGAAAAAAGCAGCAGAAGGTGTTTATGAGGCTGTTTTAGATGCATTTGCGAAAGGATATTAAAAAGATGACAAAAATTATATTTGCAACAGGAAACGCAGGAAAAATGCGTGAAATAAGAGATATTTTGGCAGACTTAAATGTAGAGCTTTTATCTATGAAAGAGGCGGGAATTAAGGCTGATATCGAGGAAAACGGAACTTCTTTTGAAGAAAATGCCCTGATAAAAGCAAGGGCTGTGGCAAAAGAGGCAGGCGATGCAATTGTTCTGGCAGATGATTCCGGGCTGGAAGTAGATTATCTGAACAGGGAACCGGGAATTTATTCTGCCCGTTATCTGGGAGAAGATACCTCTTATACGATTAAAAATCAGGCAATTTTAGAAAGACTTGCAGGAGTAAAAAAAGAACAGCGCACCGCGCGGTTCGTCTGTTCGATTGCAGCAGTTCTACCGGATGGAAGGGAACTTGTCACAAAAGAGGCAATGGAAGGTTATATTGGCGAACAGGCAGCAGGAGAGAATGGGTTCGGATATGATCCGATTTTTTATGTGGAAAAATATGGCTGTTCCACCGCAGAGTTATCGGAAGAACAGAAAAACGAAATCAGCCATAGAGGAAAAGCACTTCGTGCAATGAAAGAAATGCTTGCGAAGGAAGTCTTATGAAGATATTGATTATCAGTGATACTCATAGAAAACATGAAAATCTTTTAAAGGTATTAGAACGGGAGGCTCCGATTGACCTTTTAATTCATCTGGGGGATGCAGAAGGTTATGAAGACTACATAGCTGAACAGGCAGGGTGTAAGATAGAGGTGGTTGCCGGAAATAACGACTTTTTTTCGGCGCTGCCAAGAGAAAAAGAGCTGACAATCGGAAAGTATAAAGTGCTTATTACACACGGACACTATTATTATGTAAATACCGGCATTGAGGATATTGAGAGAGAGGCAGAAGGACGTGGAATGGACATTGTAATGTTTGGACATACACATCGTCCGGTGATTGACTATCATAAAAATGTTATCGCTATCAATCCGGGCAGCCTGTCTTATCCCCGCCAGGAAGGAAAAAGACCATCTTATATTGTGATGGAGCTCGATAAAAAAGGAGAAGCGCAGTTTGAAATCAGGTTTCTATAGGCTTTAAGTGCCTAAAAATCGGGCTTTTCCAATAAAAAATAAAAAAAGTTGAAAAAATTGTAAAAAAAGTGTTGACATTTTCTTTGAGCTCTTATATAATAACTCTTGCGTCACGGATGAAGCGAAAAACTTCTGAAAGTGATAAGCATTGAAA
>CAKRCJ010000385.1 GCA_934307185.1 uncultured Roseburia sp. | reverse complement strand
CTTCTACACCGGTATAATTCAATACATCCACGTTGGCTGTTACACGGTATTCTGCAATATATGGGAAAATTCCCCACACTTTCCATACCGCTTTACTTCTGACCCCGAGGTCTAAGCCTACCTCCTCTGTAAACTTACCGCTGACCGTAATTACAAGCTGATTATCAGAGCCTTTCTTTCCAATAGTAATATTGGCCTTTACTTCCAGCTCAATACTTAATCCTTTGTCCCTTGCCGCACTTCCCGCCACATCATTAAAATGTTGCGGATGCGTCGAGATTTTAGCTTTTGGATAACCGTCCTCTAACTCACATTCTGCCGTCATTCCGGAAGCCATAAGCTGTAACTCTTCCATGGATACCGGCGTTTCGTCCTCTAGTGTAACCTTGTAATCTTCAAGGTTCATATTGTCACTTAACTTCGTAAAATTATCGGTGGCAAGTGCCAGGGAACCGAGATACTGCGCTGCCTCCTCCGCGAAACCACTGTCAATTGCCTGCTGCTCAATTACGGCTTCAATCGCCTCCGTATCTACACCTTCCACCATATCTGCACCGGACATCTGCTGCTTTGTATAAATGTCCATTGTCTGTAAAACTTCTTCCCAGCCTACCGTTTCATATCCTATGGTTGTAGTGTTATTATCATTTTCTGTAATGTCCGTTATCCTTGCATAGCTCTCAAGCTGCGCCGCATTACTTCCACTCTCCACACCAAACGTTCCCGTGTAAAATACGAGAAAATCCCCAACATCCACTGTCGTCTGGCTGTCAAGCTCGATGTTTGAATACACATCATCCGAATAGTCCAAAACTTCATTGTCTACCGTAATGGTCGCCGCATTGTCATCCATGTCTGCCGCCACAGAAACCGGAAGCATATCCGGCTCAAAAATAACATCCTCCGGTGATGCATTCTCATATGAATAAACATTTCCGTCCTTTGCCGTAATCTTCACATAAGCAATATCGCCATTTTCCTCCTTCGGCGTATCAAGCGTCCGAAGGTCCGGACGCAGTCCTGCATAGACAGAAACCGTATCCCCGACCTGTAAGCTGCCATTTGCATATTCAAAAGAACCCTTCGTCAGCTGGGCAGGTCCAAGTTTTCCGTTTTTATCTGCCTGATAGAGTGCAACACTTAACGTATCCACCTGCACTCCGTCATTAATAATATTGCTTAAATCCCCTACCGGAACATATGTTATGTCACTTTTTAACGCAACATTAATTACCTGTTCCTTATCTGTTGTAAAATTATATTCACGGGCAGTCTGTGCTTCTCCCTCAAAATTTAATCTCGTATCCGTCAGTGTGATCTGATATGTACAGCCGTCTGCAAATCCTTTCTTTTCCCCAGAAATATCACCATCGCCAGCCGAATTTTTTCCTGAAATCACAAAGCTTCCATCCGCACCGGATACCTCTATAATCTCATCACTTTTCTGCGTCGGGTCAGTGAGATTTTTTGCTTCCATCCCTGCCCTTACCGTATCTGCATCCAGAGTCTTATCTTCCGTTACAACTGTAATAGTAAAACTGTCCCCGGAAACATCTGTTGCACTTGCGAATGTAATGTTTTCAATGCCTTCTAACTCGTCTTGTGCGACATAATCTGCATATAATGCCACATCACTGTTTACTGTATCATCCCCTTTTGCAAGGTTTGTCCCATTCTCGTCATAATACCAGCAGACAAAAATGTATCCGTCCCTGTAAGGCGTTGGCAGGCTGCTTATCTTTGTTCCACTTTTCACATTTCTTGATGCGATGTCATTTCCGCCCTGTGTATGGAAAGTAACCACATATTCTTTGCCGTCTTCATCCCCGGAATTGTCATTATTTTCCTGCGCATCCTGCTTTTTATCTGCAGTATTAGTTTTGCCATCTCCCTCAACAATTCCTTTTATTTTGTCATAAAGGTCAGGTTCTTCTGATGAATCTGCGTCATTAATTACTGACTCTTTCTGCTCTGTTTCAGGATTTGCAACAATTAGCGTTTCTTTTTCCTGCTCCGCTTCCTGTGTCTCTTCTTCCGGCTTTTCTTCTGTCTCTTCTTCTGCCTCTGTTTCTATCTCCGTCAAAGCAGCCGTCTCTGTCTCTGACACTAAAGCCGTCTCCACTGGTTTTTCTCTCTCTGAAAACAACTTTAAAACGGCTGCAGACGAAGTTAAAACCGCAATCATCACGAGAAGAACTACGATTATTTTCCTTTTTTTATTATCTTTAAAACCGCCTTTTGGAAACTCTCTCCACATATGCTTCCTCCTTGTATCCTTATTTCTAATAGGTAATTGTGAAACTCAATTTTAGTTATCTATGATTGTACAAAATGAATAAAATCATCGAAGACACACTTGCGTTACGTGTCGCTCGCAGCGGTAC
>CAKRCJ010000384.1 GCA_934307185.1 uncultured Roseburia sp. | reverse complement strand
AAAGAACACAGACCGTTTTGCAATCGGAGGATTTTCTTTTGAAAATGAGGATGAAGCAGAGCAGGCACAAAAGGAAGCAGAAGGAATTAAATACATTAAGACAAAGACGGATATGGACAATCCGAAAATGGTTCTTCAGGTATATAATAAGATGATTGAGCAGAAGCTTTTTGAGACGGCAGTCGGCTACAGCTATCTGAAGGACATACAGGAATATCTTGTTGCAATCCCATATATTAATAATGAAGAAATTCTTCCGATTCCGGTCACGCACCCGAGACTTGAGGAGAGCTTAAAAAAGCAGAAAAAAGAGATTGCGCAGAGAGAACGGATAAGATTAGCGAAGGTAAGAGAAAAAGAGAAAAGAGATGAGAAGGCAAAAAAAGATGCTGCCGGAAAAAAAATGCAGATATCTCTATGGGTAAACTTTGCGCTTGCAGTATGTGTCGTGGCAATGTTTATTCTTACAATGACGAGCAATTCCCCGACAATATTAAATTATCAGACAAAAATAGTTGATAAATATGCTTCCTGGGAGCAGGAATTATCTGACAGGGAGCAGGCAATTGTCCAGAAAGAAAAAGAACTTGGAATTACAACGGATGCCGAATAGGTGCGTACACACAGAATGTTCATAGTTTTATTGTAAAATCAGAAAAAAGGACATAATGCTGGAGGAAAACATGGAAAAATTGAAAATTCTCGTTGTAGATGATGAAAGCAGAATGAGAAAGTTAGTGAGAGACTTCCTTGTGAGAGCAGGCTATGAGGTACTCGAAGCTGGAGATGGCGAGGAAGCATTAGATATATTTTACCGGGAAAAAGATATTGCACTTATTTTACTGGATGTGATGATGCCAAAAGTAAACGGCTGGGAAGTATGCAGGGAAGTAAGGGAGACATCAAAGGTTCCGATTATTATGCTCACCGCCAAAAGTGATGAGAGTGACGAGCTTACCGGCTTTGACCTTGGAGTGGATGAATATATTTCAAAACCGTTTTCACCGAAAATTTTAGTGGCAAGAGTTGGTGCAATTTTAAGAAGAAGCGGACATGCCACAGGAGAAGAGAATTTTTTAGAGGCTGGAGGAATTAAAATCGATAAAACCGCACATCTTGTTACGGTGGATGGGGAAAGAATTGATTTAAGCTTTAAAGAATTTGAACTTCTTAATTACTTTATGGAAAATCAGGGAATTGCATTATCCCGTGAGAAAATATTAAACAGTGTATGGAATTATGATTATTTTGGAGATGCAAGAACGATTGATACACATGTCAAAAAACTCCGTGCGAAAATCGGACAGAAGGGTGAATATATAAAGACAATCTGGGGCATGGGATATAAGTTTGAAGTGGAATAACAGAAGCGCTATGATGCAAAATTCATTGACAATCTTAAGGTGTTGGCATAGAATTGAGACGATAGTTTATGAGAAAAACTTTTGATAAAGTGTTGTAAAGGATGAAAAGCAGAGAAAAAAGAAAAGGGTCATTAACCCGCGAACTGGAATTTATTATTGTAGGACTTGTTGCTGGAACCGTAATGTTATGCTGGTTTATTAATACCTCCTTTTTAGGAAAGTATTATATGCTTAACAAAGAGGATTCCCTGTTAGATGGATTTATGGTCATTGATGAGGCAAGCAGGACAGGAAAACTGACATCCAGTGATTTTGATGTGACATTTGATAATTTATGTGCCAACGGAAATATAACCGTTATGATTATCAGCTCAAACCGTGCAATTGTAAGGTCCTCCGTAAATGATAATCAGGTTATACTGATGGAATTTATGAATGTTTTGTTTGGGGATGATAACAGCCAGACAGAAGTTTTAAAAAAAGCAGATAATTATGTGATACAGAGCCAGACAGATACACGCCTTTCTTCGGAATATATGGTTTTATATGGAACACTTTCTAATGGAAATCTTATATTAATGAGGACTGCGTTAGAGAGTATCCGGGAAAGTGCAAAGATTTCCAATCGTTTTTTACTGTATGTCGGAGTGCTTGCAATTATTATCAGTGCGGCTGTAACAATGTTTGTATCAAAAAGAATTACAACACCTGTTTTAGAACTGACGAATATTTCAAAGAGAATGACAGAACTTGATTTTGATGCAAAATATTCCGGCAGAAAACGCCGGTATAAAAATGAGATCGATGAGCTGGGTGAGCATATCAATCGTTTATCTACGGCACTTGAGACTACAATCTCAGAACTGAAAAGTGCCAATAACGAGCTGAAACAGGATATCCAGAAAAAAACAGAGATCGATGAGATGCGTAAGGATTTCCTGTCGAATGTTTCACACGAACTGAAAACACCGCTGGCATTGATCCAGGGCTATGCAGAAGGATTAAAGGAATGCATTAATGAC
>CAKRCJ010000383.1 GCA_934307185.1 uncultured Roseburia sp. | reverse complement strand
ATATTATACACTCCTTTTCTATTTTTATAACGTCTTTACCCAGTTTTCAATTTCCTGTTTATTGGCCCTATTTAAAAGCTTACCCTCAACAAACTCCGCACCCGGTGCAGATGGTTTTAATTCTTTTACTGTATTTCCAAAGCCGCTTCCGCCTGAGGTCGCAAACAGAATGATTTTTTTACTGGAGAAATCATATTTTTCCAGAAATGTATTGATAATGGTTGGTGCTACATACCACCAGATTGGAAAACCGAGAATGATTTCGTCATAAGCTTCCATTTCAAGGTTTGTGTCTGTAAGCTCCGGTCTGATTTTTTTATCACTCATCTCAATGGTGCTTCTTGCTTTTTTATCCATCCAGTTTAAATCTTCTTTTGTGTATAATACCTTCGGTGTGATTTCATGCAAATCAAAACCACCTGCTTCTGCTATCATTTCAGCAACTTTTTTTGTTGTTCCACTTGCACTGAAATATGCAACTAATCTTTTCTTCATTGTAGTCCTCCTTGTTCTGCAAAATAATAGGTAACTCTTTATGCATATATTATAGGACTTACTATTTTGTTATGTCTAATACTTATGTTGTATGGTGTACTATGCCTTGTAGGCATTCAACTCCTCAATAAACCTTCCCACCGCTGGCGAATACGGAATATTTCGTCTCCATGCAATGACAGTGCTTGTCTCAATCGACGGATACAATCTCCGCTGCACCACCAGATTCTCTCTCCAGTATCTTGCAGCGCCCTCAACGGAAACCGGATAGCCCAGTCCATGCATTGCCATCACGCCCGCGTTTGTTCCAAGATTGCTTGTAAATGCAATGTGAAGCTTTCCAAAATCTTGTCCGAACCAGTTTGCAAGTTCACTCTGCACATTCATCCGCTCCGGCAGAATAAGCGGAACATTTAACAAATCCTCTTTTGTAATGACTTCTTTTTCTGCGAGGGCATCGTCCGCACGCATTGTCACTACCCAGTGGTCACTGCCCTGCATTCTGATATAGTCCAGCCCCTCTGTGCTGACCGGCTCTAAAAAAAGTCCGATATCCACGAGTCCTTTGTTCATCAGTTCCCATACATTGTCTGCCGTTCCCGTATGAATTGCAAACTGGACTAATGGATACTTTTCTTTATAACTTTTGCAAATCTTTGCTAACGACTCCACCGCAAGAAATTCTCCACAGCCGATGGTGATTTTTCCCTCGATGGACTCGTTATTTTCCTTAAATTCACTGACAATTTTATCTTCCAAATCTACGATTTCAAGCGCACGTCTTTTTAGCAGTAGTCCCTCGTTAGTAAGGGTTACGCTGCGCCCGCCCCTGTTAAATAATTTTGCACCAAGCTCCTTTTCAAGCGCGGCAAGCTGTCTTGAAAGTGTGGGCTGTGTAATATTTAACTGTTCGGCTGCTTTCGTAAAGCTCTGTTCCCTTGCGACGGTCAAAAAATAACGTAATACTCTTAAGTCCATAACGCACTGTTCCTTTCTGAAAAATACACTATCTCTGTTTCTTTCATATTAGCAGAATAAAGTATCGCTTTTCAACTTAAAAAAACAGCGCTACTGCACATTTTCCCTGCAATAACGCTGTCTTTGCCAAAAGTATTTTTCCTGCGCTCTTTCTATTCACATTGCTACGCTTATCTTACATTGATAACAATTTCCTGTTTTTCCTTCTCCTGTCCGTCTATCCATGCAGATATTTTTATTTCGCCTGCATTTTTTCCGGCGCGGACTGCCGCAAGTGCGTACCCGTCATAGGTTGGAAAACAATCGGCGTCATAACGCTCTAACGACTGTGGATTAGCGTTTCCAAATGCCTGTAACGTTCCTTCTCCGGCAACAGAAAGATGAATGTTCCTCTGTTCCTGCAAATTTGTAATACCATTTTCATCAACAAGGCTTATCGTAAGGAAGCAAAGGTCTTTCTCATTTGCCGCCATGTTATCTCTGTTCTTGCTAATATGAAGAAACACCTTATCAGAGGCTGTCTGCAACATACATTTTTCTGCCTCCACTCCATTACGGTAGTTTACCACCTCAAGTTTTCCCGGTTCATAACTGATTTCATAAGTTGCTGTAAAATTATACTTTTCTCCGGCAGCTTTTCTTCCGAGAGACTTTCCGTTTAAAAACAGTTCAACCTCGTCCGCGTCAGAATACACATCAACACCTGTTTTTTCTCCCTCATAGCCCTTCCACGTCCAGCTTGCAAGGTTGTCCTTAAACATCCACGGTGTCTTTGCACATGTTTTTTTATATTTATCTACACGCACTACTGCAATATAAGGCTCTTTACGCAGCCCATATACAATTTCCCGCAGATAACTGATTGGTCTTCGACAGCCGGCAAGGTCAATATCCCCAATATATGCCGTTCTGTCC
>CAKRCJ010000382.1 GCA_934307185.1 uncultured Roseburia sp. | reverse complement strand
GACCTTGGTGCCAGCAATGCAGTTATTTTATTCAAAATCATTCTCCCACTGACCTTATCCGGCATTATCAGTGGAGTTATCATGGTTTTTGTTCCTGCTCTCACTTCCTTCGTTATTTCAGACCTTTTGGGCGGCGGAAAAGTCCTTTTGATTGGCAATGTTATCGAACGGGAGTTCATGCAGGGAACAAATTGGAATTTAGGCTCCGGACTTTCTGTTGTTTTAATGGTATTTGTCATCGCAAGTATGGCATTAATGAATATTTTTGATAAAGATGGTGGAGGTACAGCTGTATGGTAAAAAAAGCTGCTTCAAGAATTTATCTTGCACTCATATTTTTATTTTTGTATCTGCCGATTTTAGTTTTGATTGTATTATCGTTTAATAATTCAAAATCGCGTGTCGTATGGGGCGGTTTTACCTTTAAATGGTATGCCGAATGCTTCAAAGATGAAACAATTATGAGTGCATTCACAACCACATTACAGATTACACTGCTTGCCGCAGTTATCTCAACACTGCTCGGCACCTTAGGCGCGGTTGGTATCAGTGCCATGAAAAAAAGAAATAAAGCGATTATGCTTGGCGCGACAAATATCCCGCTTTTAAACGCCGATATTGTAACCGGCATCGCCATGATGCTTTTATTTGTAAAATTTATGAACCTTGGCTTTGTGACTGTGCTGATTGCACATATTACATTTGATATTCCTTATGTCATATTAAATGTACTGCCAAAATTAAACCAGGCAAACCGTTATACTTATGAAGCCGCCTTAGACCTCGGTGCCACACCGCTTTATGCATTTTTTAAAATCACCTGGCCTGAGATTAAATCGGGTGTATTCTCCGGATTTTTAATGGCGGTAACGATGTCTTTAGACGATTTTTCCATTACCTTCTTTACAAAGGGTGCCGGCATAAACACCCTTTCCACTATGCTTTACACCGAGCTTCGGAAAGGTATCCGTCCGGAATTATATGCATTGTCAACCATTCTGTTTTTAATTGCCTTTCTTCTGCTGCTTATCATGAACCACCGTTCTAATGCAGGGGAAGCAGCTGTAAAATAATTCTTGGGAGGTAACCATGAAAAAGAGACTTATACTGCTCCTTACTTTATGCATATCCGCAGGTATTCTTTCCTCCTGCGGAAGCACTTCGGGAGACGGGGCAGCCACAAATAAAGACGACCACACCCTCGTTGTTTTAAATTATGGAAAGTATATTGATAAAACGGTTCTTGATATGTTTGAAAAGGAAACCGGCATTAAAGTAAAATTAGAAGAATACGAAAGTCCGGAGGAAATGTACACAAAGTTCTCCGCAGGCTCTATTAATTACGATGTTGTCTGCACTTCTGATTATATGGTGGAGCGACTGATTAAGGAAGGCAAAGCAGCTGAGATTGACTTTGACAAATTCCAGTATTATGACAATCTTGACCCGGACATTATCGAAGCCGCCAAAATTTTTGACCCGGAGAGCAAGTATTCCATGCCGTATTTTTATGGTACGTTAGGCATTTTATATAATACTACTATGGTACCGGATGATGAAGTAACCACCTGGAATATTTTATGGGATGAAAAATACAAAGACACCATTATTATGCAGAACTCCGTGCGTGACAGCTTTACGCCTGCCTTAAGGCTTTTAGGCTATGACATTAATACAACCGACGAAGCACAGTTAAACGATGCCTTAAATCTTTTAATTAAGCAAAAGCCTCTCGTATATGCCTATTATGTCGACGAGACCGGTGATGAGATGGCTGCCGGAAATGCTGCCATGGCACTTGTCTACTCCGGGGAAGCTGCCTATGCCATAGAATTAAACGGGGACCTTTCCTACAGTGTGCCGGAAGAAGGTTCCAACCTCTGGATTGATTCGTGGTTTATTCCTTCCTCCTGCCATAATAAAGACTATGCCGAGCAGTTCCTTGATTTTCTCTGCCGTGAGGATGCCGGAAGGTTAAATTTTGATTATGTGTATTATGCAACACCTAATCTTGCCGTGAAAGAAAATTTAGATGAAGAAACCTTAGAAGATACGACGATTTTTCCAACCGAAGAGACACTGGAAAATTGTACCGTTTATAAGCAATACGATACCGAAATAACAACACTTTCCAATTATTTATGGAAAAAATTAAAATCCGAATAAATTTTTCTTGCATTTTCTGACATTTTATGCTAAAGTAAATCCACGCAGTTCCCGCTGCGTGGATTTGTTTATAGTATTTCTGCTATATTCTTTCCAGAGGATTTCTTCCTCATTTTTACTATGCATATCAGATTTTTCCCAATTTACCAGATAACTTAAATTTCTTCCCCTGTTTTTATCAGGAGGATTTATGACTTATCAGCACTTTAAAGAATCAATTAAAAATGTAATTC
>CAKRCJ010000381.1 GCA_934307185.1 uncultured Roseburia sp. | reverse complement strand
GCTTGAACCTGTTAGGGGCACTGACGCTGCGAATGATGTACCGCTACGCATATAAATGTGGCAATCAGGAGACAAAAAAAGGAAGATTCTGGGCGAAGGTCTTAGATATCGTAGCAGGTGTGAAAGCTGAAAATGTAAAAGAAGTCCAAAAGATAAAAATTGCAATTATCGGTGCCGGACGTGTAGGAGTCAGCTTTGCAGAAGAACTTCTGAATAACGAAAGCTCTTCCTATGTACCACGCTGTTTCATTGATACAAGTGTGGCAAAGGTAGGAAGAGAAATTCACGGAATCCCGGTATGGTCAGAAGATGAAGCAACACTTGCCAGACTGGGGGAACTCAAAGTGCAGGAGATTGTCTTTGCGATTCCGTCCATGGCAGCAGACAAGCGAAAAGCACTGTACGAGTATTATAAAAATGCAGGATATAAGCTGAAGGTATATGATTATCCGACTACATATTCTCCTGGCGGAAAGCGTCATATGCGAGAATTCGACATCGAAGAGTTGTTGTTCCGCAAGCAGTTGGTAGTTTCTGATGAGCGCACCAATGCTTATTATAAAGATAAAGTCGTGCTGATTACCGGAGGAGGAGGCTCTATCGGTTCCGAACTGTGCCGTCAGCTTGCAAAAATGCATCCAAAGAAGATTATCATTTTGGATATTTACGAAAATGGTGCGTATGATGTACAGCAGGAGTTGAAAATCGTTTACGGAAAAAAACTGGATCTGCAGATCGAGATCTGTTCCATTACCCATAAAAAGGCACTGGAGAAAGTTTTTGAGAGACATCAGCCACAGATTATCATCAACGCAGCGGCACATAAACATGTGCCATTGATGGAGCATAACTGTGTAGAGGCAATTTACAACAATGTATTTGGAACAAAAAATCTGGTAGAACTGTGCGAGCAGTATGGCGCAGAGCTCTTCATGATGGTGTCAACAGATAAAGCTGTGAATCCGACCAATGTCATGGGAGCCACAAAGCGTATGTGTGAAATGATCGTGCAGAGCGCAAGCACTCACGGACGTGTAAAATACAGTGCAACACGATTTGGAAACGTACTTGGAAGTGCCGGATCCGTAATTCCGTTATTCAAGCGTCAGATTGCTAATGGCGGTCCGGTCACTATAACAGATAAACGGATTATTCGTTACTTTATGACAATTCCGGAAGCTTCACAGTTAGTTCTTCAAAGCGGAGCACTTGCAAATAATGGTGAGTTATTTGTTCTGGATATGGGACAACCTGTTAAAATTCTTGATCTTGCAGAGAATATGATTCGCCTGTCAGGAGTACAGGGGATTGAAATTATTGAAACAGGATTAAGACCGGGAGAAAAACTTTATGAGGAACTTCTTGTAAAGACGGAAGAATTGGACAAGACAGAAAACAGTATGATCTTCGTAGAAAGAGATACACCACTGAGTGTGGAAGAGATTCAACAGAAATTAGACATGCTGAAAGAAGCCTGTGATACAGGCGATGATCAGGTGGCAAAAAAAACACTCAGAAAAGTTGTTCCGACATTCAAAAAACCAGAAGAAGTGAACAAGAAAGTCGCTTCACTGGAAGAAAAGAAAGAACAAGAACATAAGAAAAAAGGAATGAAAGTAGCAGTATTCTAAAAATGAAATACTAGTATAATAACAAAGAGGAATGAACTAAATGAGAAAAGCAAAAAAGGCTTATGAGGGTATATATAATAAATATATAAAAAGAGGATTAGATATTTTTATTACGGGTATTGCATTAATAGTTTTGTGGCCTCTTTATTTGATTTTAGCAGTATCTATTTTTTTGGAAGATGGTTTTCCTGTTTTTTATAGAGCTCCAAGAGGTGGATACAAAAATCAGATATTTAAAATATGTAAATTTAGAACAATGGTCAAAAATGCAGATAAAATTGGTGGGGGAACTACAGCATTACATGATCCGAGAATAACAAAAGTAGGAGAAATTTTACGAAAAACAAAGCTTGATGAAATTCCTCAATTGGGACAAGTGTTTTTGGGGAAAATGAGTTTAATTGGACCAAGACCAGAACTTGTAAAATATACGAATGCATATGAAGGCGAAGAGAAAGATATTTTATGTGTAAGACCAGGAATTACGGATTTCAGTTCGATTGAATTTATAAATCTGGATGAAATTGTAGGTGGCGAAAATGCAGATGAAATGTACGAAAAATATGTTTTGAAGAAAAAAAACAAATTGAGAATAAAATATGCGCATGAAGTTTCATTTGGAACAGATGTATATATTTTGTTTAAAACATTAAAAGCTGTTTTTGATAAGGCATTTGGCTTTTTGGTGAAAAAAGAGCATCGATAAGATAGGAGAACGGAATGGAATATATTTATCTTAAAAATTCAGATTTAAAAGTATCAAGATTGTGTATGGGCGGTTGTCCATTAGGCGGTTATGGAT
>CAKRCJ010000380.1 GCA_934307185.1 uncultured Roseburia sp. | reverse complement strand
CGGTAAGTGACTGGGCACCTTGTGAAATCTGTGCAGCATTTGCAGCAACCATTTCAGAAGTTTCATTAATTTCATGAAGGGTATGGGACATATCTTTTAATACAGTGCCGAGAGCAGCTTCAATTTTCTTGAATTCACCAACATGGTTTGCTTCTGGTCGAACAGTGAAATTACCGGCAGCCATTTCGCTTAAGCCATGTGCAATATCTGCAATAATTTCCTTTAACTGAATAGCCATTTCAGAGAAGGTATTGGCAAGCTGTCCGATTTCATCGTTATATTCTGCTTTCAGGGAAACAGAAAAATCACCCTGCGCAAGCTGTGTGGCACCTTCTACAACAGCATCAAGCGGTCGGACATAACGCATCAGCAGACGTCTGCTTATAATGATAATGACAACTAAGGTCGCAATCGCCATAACAACCATTAAAATAATAATGATAACAGTGCTTTTGTTTAAATCAGCAAGGGAAAGAGCACTTGTTGCCCACCAGGTCTGGTCTGCTGCCTGAATTGGGGCATAGAAACGGATAATATAGGAACCATTATCTTTTTTCGTGCTGACATGGAAGCTTTCTCCGGTATCCATTCCAGCCTGGATTTTTGCGTAATCCTTTGAAGAAATCAAATCCTGTAAAGACTGACCGATATATTCATCGGATTCGCTGTCGTAAATTATTATTCCATCTGAATTGTAAATATCTACGTACATACTCGGATATTTGGAGTCAGTGGAACGTAAAGAGCTGAAACTGTTAATATTAATATCTACAAGAATAACACCCTGGGTTTCATTATTATATACAATTGGGAAAGCTGCGCTGACCATATTAATTCCCTGGTCTTCATACGGTTCTGTAAAGCAGTCCTGCTGAGTTGTGGCGGTATTTTTGTAATAATCTTCGGAACCATAGGAGGAATAGCTTCCATAGCTTTGAACATCACCATTTTTTGCATCATCCTCGTTTACGTAAATCGTATAATCTTTAATGGCAGGGTCAAAAGCATCCGGCTCGAAGAATACACCGACACCGCAAATACCGTCACTGTTCAAAACAGTTGAAGTGGCAACGCTGATTAAAAATTCTTCTATTTTTTTGTTCATTTCCTGAAGCTCAACATTATAAACTTCACTTTTTGAGGTTTCCCCATTATAGCCATCTTTCTCAAATTCTTCATAACGGTCGACCATGTAATTCTGTATCATAGTAGCGGTATCGGCTGCTGTTGTGACAACACTTTGTACCATCAGACCATTTTCAGTGGCAATACCTTCAAATTCACTGTTTACTGTTTTGTTTAAGGAGTTTCCAGCTAAAGCAGCACTGATTGTAATTAAGAGTGTCAGGCATACAATAAGCAGTACGGCAACGGCAACTGATATTTTGTAGGATAAGCTCTTATTTCGAAAGTTTTCTTTGGCACTCAGCGTATTACCTTTTGATTGAGTTGATTTCTTTTGATTGTTTTTTTCTTTTGTCATTTTCATAAAGAACCTCTTTCTGCTAAAAAAGCATAATGTACAAATATTGTGCAAGTATTAGTATAATTGTATGACTTTGTGCGGCAATTTACAATAATATTTTTTCAATTTATTTTATAAATGCGAAAAAGCAGGTGTATTGTTGACATAACATATTTTGCATGATATTTGTACAAGTTTGGAAATGAGTTCCTCGCCAAAAGAAATGCTCTACAAGTAGAGCAGGATTTTTCTGTTTTCATTATTGACAGTTTTGAAGAAAATGATATTTTTGAGAGTAGGAAAAAATTTTGAAAAAATAAGGAGCGAAATATTATGAGCGGTAGAACATTTATTGCACCGGGTGCACATGTAGTCGGAGATGTTACATTAGGAGAAAATGTAGGAATATGGTATAACGCCGTTGTACGTGGAGATACCGGAAGCATTTTCATCGGAGATAATTCGAATATTCAGGATAATTGTACACTGCATACAGATATGAATCATTCCATTCATATTGGGAAATGGGTATCTGTCGGACACAATGCAGTCGTGCATGGCTGCACAGTGGGAGATAACACGATGATAGGAATGGGAAGTGTCATATTAAGTGGTGCGGTTGTCGGAAAAAACTGCATTATCGGAGCAGGGGCACTTGTGACTGGAAAAATGGAGATACCGGATAATTCAATTGCATTTGGTAATCCCGCTAAAATTGTAAGACAGGTGACGGACGAAGAAGCCGCCGCAAACCGGAAAAATGCAGAGCATTACCTGGAATTAATGGAGAAAAATGAATAAATTATTAGACACAATTATTAATGTTATTAAATAGAATAATAAAATCTTTTTTGTTGCAAAATTTTACGGGAAATTTACCAAAATTTGTAAAACTATGCTAGTACCTTACAATTTACCATGCTATAATGAGCGCATGCGCTTCTGATATAACTGGAGATAATACCAGGTATTAC
>CAKRCJ010000379.1 GCA_934307185.1 uncultured Roseburia sp. | reverse complement strand
AGACGCGCTGTGACAGGGCTTATTTTAAACTTCTCACCAAGCGCCTTAAAATCTGCTCCCTTTTGTATTACAAACCACTTTTCCATTTTTTATCTGTCCTTTAGTAACGTACTTCCATTAATGTAAGCCCGCAGGCAGGTGCTGTGTAACCCGCACATTCCCGGTTCCTGCTCTCTAAAATCTCTTTTACCTCTTCCGGTCTTCTTTTTCCATTTCCGACTTCTATCAGTGTTCCGGTCAGAATACGCACCATATTCTGCAAAAAACCATTTCCACGGTAATCAATGTATAACTCCGTTCCATTCTGTGTGAATGTAATCTCATAAATGGTCCGCACCGCAGATTTTTTCATTTTCTTATTTCCACAGAAGGAAGTAAAATCATGCGTTCCGATAAGATAAGCTGCTGCTTCCTTCATGCGCTCCACGTTTAAAATTTTCTCATACTGATACTGGAACTTCCGCCCGAATACGTCCGGTATCTCTCCCATATGAATATGGTAACGGTAGGTTTTCTTTTTTGCTGCATAACGGCTGTGAAAGCGGTCATCCACTTTTTCAATGGAAATAACTGCAATATCATCCGGCAGATAATGGTTCAGATAAGATAAAATTTCTTCCTCTCTGAAATGCTCCTCGATATGGAAGTTTGCGACCTGTCCCTTCGCATGTACTCCTGCATCGGTCCGTCCGGATCCGGTTATTTCCACCGCATGTCCTGCCATCTGCGTTAAAACCGCTTCTATTTTTCCCTGAATGGTCTGGTCTGTACTGTTTTGTCCCTGCCAGCCTTTATATCTTGTTCCGTCATATTGTATTATTATTTTAAAATTATTCACGCCATTTCCCCTGACTTTTTTAATCGCATACGCCCATTGTAGCATAACCGGAACATTTTTAAAAGAAAAGCATACAATTATAAAGAAACATATTAAGGGGTTGTTCATGCCAGAAATCAAATATGTACAGACAGAGGCTGTGGATAAAGGAAGCCTCAAAGTAGAAGTATTAACCAGCCGGACCAGGCGTCCAATTGAAGGGGCGGAAATTTCAATTTCCTACTCCGGTGACCCTGATTCTACGGTAGAGGAGGTAAAATCCGATGATTCGGGAATGTCAGAAAAGCTTACTCTTGATGCGCCTCCACTTGAATACTCGATGGAGCCGTCCGAAAATCAGCCATTTGCCCAATATACCATTAAAGTTACCGCGCCGGGATATCGGCCAGTCAGTATTTCGGGCGTTCAGGTTTTTTCGGAGCAGCTCGCACTGCAACAGGTGCGGATGGCGGAAGAAAATGAAGAAGAAAATCCGATAGACAGCATTGTAATTCCTGTCAACACTTTATTTGGAAATTTTCCTCCCAAAATTGCAGAGTCGGAAATCAAACCTGTCACGGAGTCTGGCGAAATCGTCCTCAGCAAAATCGTCATCCCTGAATTTGTCATTGTCCACGACGGACCGCCGACTGATGCCTCTGCTGCCGACTATTACGTACGCTACCGCGACTATATTAAAAATGTCGCCTCCAGTGAAATTTACAGCACCTGGCCAGACAGCACGTTAAGAGCCAATATTTTAGCGATTATGTCTTTTACGATGAACCGCGTTTACACGGAATGGTACCGGAATAAGGGCTTTAATTTTACTATTACGACCTCCACTGCCTTTGACCAGAAGTTTGTTTATGGAAGAAATATTTTCCAGAGCATTTCTGACATTGTCGATGAGATTTTCCAGAATTATCTCTCCAGACCAAATGTAAAACAGCCGATTTTAACCCAGTACTGTGACGGTCAGCGCGTCACCTGCAGCAACTGGCTCAGCCAGTGGGGCAGCAAATATTTGGGCGACCAGAATTATGAAACGATTGAAATTCTGCGCTATTACTACGGCGACAATATGTTTATTAACACCGCAGAAGAAATTTCCGGTATTCCTGCCTCCTGGCCAAGATATGATTTAGAGGTCGGCTCCACCGGGGATAAGGTGCGGCAGATTCAGGAACAGTTAGCAAGAATTTCCCAGTCTTATCCTGCCATTCCTACGATTACACCGGATGGAATTTACGGACCGTCCACAAAGGCTGCTGTAGAAAAGTTTCAGTCCATCTTTGGTCTGCCGGTTACCGGTGTGGTGGATTACAGAACCTGGTATAAAATATCGGAAATTTACGTTGCTGTTACACGAATTGCAGAACTGGTTTAACTGTTACATTTTTTTACAAAAAAAGGGCTTGCATGGTTATTATTCCTTTTCCACGCGCAGGCCCTTTCTTATTTTTGTTTTTAAATATGCTATCCTGTTCTGCTTCCTTCCGCAGACATTTTTTCCCAACTTATTTTTGATAATTTTTTAACGTTCTATTCTACTGTAACAACTTTTGCAAGATTTCTTGGCTTATCTACATCAAAGCCTTTGTCAGATGACACATAATATGC
>CAKRCJ010000378.1 GCA_934307185.1 uncultured Roseburia sp. | reverse complement strand
AAGTCCGAATGCATCCCATCCCATTGGATAAAGGACATTATATCCCTGCATTCTTCTCTTTCTTGCAACAATATCAAGTGCTGTGTAAGGTCTTGGATGACCTACATGAAGTCCCTGTCCGGATGGATATGGGAATTCTACTAAGGCATAATATTTTGGCTTTGTAAAGTCATTTGTTGCTGCAAATGCTTTCTCATCGTCCCAGATTTTCTGCCATTTTTTTTCGACTACTTTATGATTATAAAGTTCTGCCATGATAATCCTCCTTCTTTTTTCAAGCATTTTAATAATTTTTCAATACTACTTTTTTCATAACTTTTTAGAGCGTTTTTATTTCAGAAAATGTAATTTCCTGTAAAATAAGAAATCTCCGTCTCATAAAGAGACGGAGACAAATATTCACTCCGTGGTACCACTCTAATTCGCAGGATAAAATTAAATTCATCCGAATACGCACTCACATTCTTAACGCGAATTACACGTTCTGATCTACTGTCAGTTCAATCAGAAAACTCAGAGGCGAGTTGGGAACTTCCAAATACTGTCTCGCACCTTCCGACAGTTCTCTGCTACTCTTCCGTCCTTAATACTCCTCGTCAACGTCTTATTTTATGCTTTTAACATGATTTATTTTAACATATGAAAATGATTTGTCAATAAAAGAAATCGTTATTTTAAATCATTTCCATCGCTCTGGTGTTTCTGCAACACCTTACAGCTCCTTTTCTGTCATTTCCAGTACGGCTGCAATTACCTGGTCCATATCGTAATATTTGTATTCACCCAGACGTCCGCCGAATATTACATTTTTTTCTTCTTCGGCAAGCTTGCGGTAAGACTCATACAATTTTCCGTTTTTCTCATCGTTTACCGGATAATAAGGCTCATCTCCCGGTTTCCACTCGGAGGAATACTCTCTGGAAATCACGGTCTTTGGTAATTCTTCCCCATTTGCATCTTTTCCAAACTCAAACCATTTATGTTCGATAATTCTTGTCCAAGGTGTTTCGGCATCTGTGTAGTTCACTGCGGCATTGCCCTGGAAGTTTGGCATATCTAACAATTCTGTTTCAAAACGCACGGAACGGTATTCTAATGTGCCAAGCTTATAATTATAATATGCATCAATTGGTCCGGTATAAACAACCTTTTCTGCCAGATCATCAAAATTCTCCTTGTCTTTTAAATAATCTGTGTCAAGTCTGACCTCGATGCCCTCTAACATATTTTCAACCATTTTTGTATATCCACCCATTGGAATACCCTGATATAACGCATTAAAATAGTTGTTATCGAAGGTAAGGCGGACCGGAAGTCTTTTGATGATAAAAGCAGGCAGTTCATTGCATGGCCGTCCCCACTGTTTTTCCGTATATCCTTTTACAAGCTTCTCATAAATATCACGTCCAACCAGAGAAATTGCCTGTTCTTCCAGGTTTTTTGGCTCTGTAATCCGGGCTTCTTTCTTCTGCTCCTCAATCTTCGCCTTTGCTTCCTCCGGTGTTACAACACCCCACATTTTATTAAAGGTGTACATATTAAACGGCAGAGAATATAACTCTCCCTTATAATTTGCTACCGGTGAATTGGTAAAACGGTTAAATTCAGCAAACTGGTTTACATACTCCCATACCTTTCTGTTGTTTGTATGGAAAATATGCGCACCATATGTATGCACCTGAATACCCTCCACTTCCTCCGTGTAAACGTTTCCAGCAATATTTGGTCTTTTATCAATGACAAGCACAGATTTTCCTGCCTTTTTCGCTTCATGTGCAAAAATTGCCCCATACAGACCTGCACCCACTACCAGATAATCGTATTTCATATTCTTTCTCCTAACATATTTTTTCAATCACAGTGTTTTTATTATACCACTTTTTACGCGCATTGCCTATCATAACCTATGAAAAAATGTGCATTTTTATTTATTTTTCACGCAAAAAAATTCTCCGACATACAATAAAAATGGATCATATAAAATTCCCAATACAAAAAAAGAAGCCGCCATATGCTCTCACATATAGCAGCCTCTTATTTTTAGGATTAGTTGTTAATTAATTTATCTTCTTCATTGTTCCAGCTATAGAGTTTACGGATTTCTTTACCAACCTGCTCGGATGGATGTTCTGCTGCTTTCTTTCTCATTGCTTTGAAGTGTACCTGACGTCCTGCCGGAGACATATCAAGTAAGAAGTCTTTTGCAAATGTACCATCCTGGATATCAGAAAGAATCTGTTTCATAGCTTTCTTTGTATCCTCTGTGATAATCTTAGGTCCTGTAATATAATCACCATATTCTGCTGTGTTGGAAATAGAATATCTCATTCCTTCGAAACCGGACTGGTAAATTAAGTCTACAATTAATTTCATTTCATGGATACATTCGAAATATGCATTTCTTGGGTCATATCCAGCTTCACATAATGTTTCAAAGCCTGCCTGCATTAATGC
>CAKRCJ010000377.1 GCA_934307185.1 uncultured Roseburia sp. | reverse complement strand
GATGAAGTATGCTTAGAGTATTTTCTGGAAAATCAGACGAAATTATTCCCGGAGCCGGTTGCAGAGACAATCGAAGAAGCGGAAGAGTTTTTAGAGGACTGCATGGCAGTTGTCTGTAAAAATATAAAAGAAGTAAAGGCTTATTTTGAGGACGAGGGAGCCGATATTGACGGAATGACGCTTCATGATTTAGAGGAGGCAAGCGAAGTATTTGCCCTTCCGGACGGACGTTATTTAATCGTGGAAGCATAGAAAGTATTAAAATTTTATGTTTTTTCCAAATCGCATTGACAAACAAAACAATGTTTATTATACTCAAAAAGTTTGCAAAACAATGATGTAAAAGGAGAATTGTTGAACTATGAAAAACTATGACGTAATTATTATCGGTGCAGGACCTTCTGGTATTTTCTGTGCTTATGAATTAATTCATGCAAATAAAGATTTAAAGATTTTAATGATAGAAAAAGGACGCCGCATTGAGAACAGACAGTGTCCAAAGAGAAAAACGAAAATGTGCGTAGGCTGCAAACCATGCTCCATTACGACCGGATTTGCAGGAGCCGGTGCTTTTTCTGACGGTAAATTATCCTTATCACCGGACGTAGGTGGTAATCTTCCGGAGATTTTAGGATATGATGAGACAGTAACTTTATTAAAAGAGTCTGACGATATTTATCTGAAATTTGGTGCGGACACCAAGGTTTACGGTGTGGATAAGGAAAAAGAAATCCGTGAAATCCGCAGAAAAGCAATCAATGCAAACTTAAAGCTGATTGAATGTCCAATCCGCCACTTAGGAACCGAGGAAGGCTATAAGATTTATTCCAGATTACAGGAGCATCTGTTAGAGCAGGGTGTTGAGATGGAATTTAACACCATGGTGCAGGATATTATTATTGAGGATAATCAGGTAAAAGGTCTTGTGACAGACAAAGGAGAAACATACACTGCAAAAGAAGTGGTATCTGCAGTCGGACGTGAAGGTGCAGACTGGTTTTCCCATATCTGCAACGGACACGGAATTGAGACACAGGTAGGTACCGTAGATATCGGTGTGCGTGTGGAAGTACGTGACGAGGTTATGGAATTTTTAAATAACAACCTTTACGAAGCAAAATTAGTTTACCATACCCCTACCTTTGACGATAAGGTACGTACCTTCTGCACCAATCCATCCGGAGAAGTTGCGACTGAATATTATGACAATGGTCTTGCGGTAGTCAACGGACATGCATACAAATCAAAGGATTTAAAGACAAACAATACAAACTTTGCAATTTTGGTATCCAAAAACTTTACCAAGCCATTTAAAACACCAATCGAGTACGGAAAACAGATTGCACAGCTTTCCAACATGCTCTGCGATGGTAAGATTTTAGTCCAGACTTTCGGAGATTTCAGAAGAGGAAGAAGAACAACAGAGGAGCGTCTCTGCAGAAATAACTTAATTCCAACCTTAAAAGATGCCGTACCGGGAGATTTATCTTTAGTATTCCCACATCGTATCATGGTTGATATTGAGGAAATGATTTTTGCATTAGACAAAGTAACACCGGGTATCGCAAGTGATGAGACTTTATTATACGGTGTGGAAGTAAAATTCTATTCCAACAAAGTTGTTGTGAATAAAGAATTTGAGACAAGTGTGAAGGGACTTCGTGCAATCGGCGATGGCGCTTCTGTTACCCGTGGATTACAGCAGGCATCTGCAAATGGTATTTCTGCTGCAAGAAGTATTTTAAAGTCAATGGAAGCTTAAAAAGACGACAGGATGAAGATGAAAAAAATAACAAGAAAAATAGCAGTAATGTTTCTTTTATGTCTCTCTCTTTTATTGAGCGGATGTAAAATGGGAAATAAGGATGTTGTAGTTTCCGGCTCATTAAGTGGTCGTTCTGTATTTAAAATTGGCAGTACCTCATGCAGCTTAAAAGAGGCAAAGGTTTATCTGGTAAATTATCAGAATATTTACGGAACGGCGTATGGGTTAGACCTCTGGAAGCATGATTTTGGGGATAACTCCCTTGTTTCCTATGTGAAAAATATCACAATGAAGGAGCTGACACAGGTTGTCTGCATGGATCAGCTTGCCAAATCCAAAGAGATGAAGTTATCGGAGGATGAGGAAAAGAAGATTGCGCAGGCAGCAGCTGAGTATTATAATTCCCTCACGGAGGAAGAAATTTCATATATGGGTGTGTCGGAGAGCGACATTACAGAATATTATGAGCATTACGCACTTGCACAGAAGCTTTACAATTCACTTACAAACGCAGTAAATGAAGAAGTAAGTGATGATGAAGCAAGAGTCATGGAAATTATGCAGATTTATGTTTCGGAGGCAGACAAGTCAAATGAAATTGCAGCAAGACTTGCGCAGGGAGAGGATTTTGCGACGCTTGCAAACAACTATAATGAGCTTGGAAGTATTCAGGTGACAGTATCTAGGGA
>CAKRCJ010000376.1 GCA_934307185.1 uncultured Roseburia sp. | reverse complement strand
CCGGAACTATCAGTCTGCCTTTTGGATCAACTGTGTGGTTGTATTCTCCCATAAACATGACACAATCACCTGCCTTTAACTGGCAATCGGTTCTCTCACTATCTTTTTTTGATTTTCCACATGGCAGTTCTTATCTGCCACTTTGAACCATTCTCTACCACTTTCCACCACTTTTAAACATATTCTAAACTACTCTTAAGAAAAAATCAATAATTTCGCACAAAAAAATAGTACCAGCCAGCAATTTCCTGACATGGTACTATTTTCCATTTTATTTGTCTTTTTCGTTTGTTTCTATATATTCTTCGATTAATTTATCCAATTTTGTACTTTTTGGATAATAAGTATCGAATTCATCCTGTTGTAAAAATGCCTGGTCTAATTCTAACCGAACAGACTCAATCTCCTGTTGTAGTTCTTGCAGGTTTTTCATATGAATCCTCCCTATTTTCCCGAAAGAATACCTGGTTTTCTCCTCTTGTTATTGTCGTTTCTATTTTTTCATTTCTTTTTATATTCTCCATATTACTATCCCTGCATACAAAAATCAAATGAATAAATGTACGAGTTCTCGCAAAATTCGACACCAAAAAATCAGACCCGGACAAAATACGCTTGTTTCCTGCAAAAACAGCACGTCCAAATTTCGACTTTGAACATGCTGTTTATAAAATTTTAATATTTCTTTTTTATTTTTCCTATAGGATTAGTATAATTCCTTATTTTCTAAGAATGCTTCAGATGAAATTCCGCTCTTTTTTCTGCCAGAAGCTGTGTCATTCCTTCCAGTGCTTTATAATTTATCTCCACAATATGCTCGATGTCATCCTCCACATTATGTTTTTTTACAAGGTAATCATCATGTGTTTTCTGGATAAAATTACAAAGACTCTCTGCATTTTTAAATTCTGCTTTGCTGCCCTTATGTCTGGCTGCATCCCCACTCTTAATATACTGCCTTAAATCTCTCTTTAATTTTTCCTCATACGAGCAGTGGTCTTTAAAACCTCCCGGATAAATTTTATTATGCGGATACGTAAAATAATCTGCCAGATAATGGCTAATCTGTCCTAAATCCATATAATATTTACGTCCTTTTTTCTTCTCGACAAGCTTTTTGCCTTCGGAAAGACGTTTGATGTGTCTTTTAATATCCGGATAAGTTCCCTCCATCTCATGCCTTTTATAAAGAAAAGATGGTTTAATATCCGGCAGAACGCTTCCTATATAAAAAGACAACCTGTGCTTTTTCAAATCTCCATCTTCTAAATTATTAACAATATAACGTGCAAGTGAAATATGTGATTTTTTTCTCATATGTGCCGCCTCCAATACAAATGTATTCTCTATTTTTCATACTACATCTCCAACAAAAAATAAACAAGCTATACTTTGTAAACTTTTTATGTAGTTTTTGTGTTTTTTTCCAGAAGATTTTCTAAATATTCTTTTACATGTATTGTTTTTCAGCTTTCCTCAGATATTCATTCGCCGGCTCACACACAGCCTTTCTTCTCATAAAAGCCTTAAGACTGTACCAGAGCTGGCGGCAGCCATTTTTTGAAAGTGATTGCTGAATATCTGAAAGAAATTACCTGTTACTCATATTTACAGTTGCACTCAAAGCTTGCACATTCTGTCTCCCCACAGGTACAGGCACCTGCTCCGGCAATGCCGATGTGGTCTGCGTGACATTTTTCATTCTCATTAAATCTGCAATGTGTTGCCTGGCAGGCAACATCGATCTCTTTGGACACCTCTTTTAATGCGTTGCAGAATGCGCCGTTGCTGCCTCTTTCTTTAAAGCTTCCACAGCAGGTGCTGCGTGGCTCTGTCGCCTCGCGTCCTTCTACTAAAATGTCACCTTTGCAACAGCATCCATCTTCGTTATTATAGCTGCAGCCTTTTACTGAACAATCTAAATACGTCATTTCCCTACCTCCATGATTTTTTACGAAAAACAATCATTATTCTCCGCCATGTTAGTATGTTCTTTTTCAGTGGATGCTATTCTGTTAAAAAATTTTTTTACCTGATACCAGATATTAATTTATTTTTCTGTTTTTTTATTTTGCTGCGGCAGGATTTGTCTTTTTTGTTCTGATTTCCTCTTTAAGCATTGCGAGGAATTCCTCTTTTGGAACTGTTGTGGTAGCCTGCTCACCGTGAAGTCTGTAGCTTACTGTTCCATCTTTCACCTCGTTTTTACCAAGAATAATCAAATATGGAACTTTTTCTACCTGTGCAGCTCTTACACGGTAACCGAGTTTTTCTGCACGCTCGTCGATTTCCACACGGATATCGTTTGCATCCAGATAATCCAGTAATTCATGGGAATAAGCATTTAACTCTTCATCCTCATTCTTAACCGGAATAATTCTTGCCTGAACTGGTGCTAACCAGAGTGGCAGGTTTCCTTTTGTTTCCTCTAAGATATAAGCCATGAAACGGTCAAGGGAACCAAG
>CAKRCJ010000375.1 GCA_934307185.1 uncultured Roseburia sp. | reverse complement strand
GTTCAGCAATAGCTTCCATGAAAACTCAGAGTCTTATCTCCATAGCGCATAAAGAAATCAATATTTGCTCCGGTCTGCTTCCTTTTTCCGAAGTTTATTGTGAAATTGTAAAATTTCTTTCCTGCTGCCGCAATTTATGTTGTGAACGATAGCCACAAAATCTGTCAATCTACGTTATCTAAATCCGGTTTGAAGCGCTTGCCGAAGTTTAATGAAAACCAGCTGCCACATCATTACCTGTCGGCATGGATTTGAAAAGACTTTTCAAAAAAGTATATTTGAATAAAAAACGCAGGGCTGGCATCAAATTCCTCTGCCCAATGAAGATAAGACTCTAAGAAACATGGAAGCCACTGCTTCCATGTTTTTTGCTTTTTGAGGCTTATCGGAATGTTCTGGGCAATGGAATTTTGATGCCAGCCCTGCGTTTTTTATTCGTAGTAGACTATCGAAAAAGTCTTTTCAAATCCATAACACAACCCCCAATAGTGGCAGCGTCATTATTTACTAAACTATAAAATGCATCCTAAAAATCTGCATCATTAAGTTATTTAACCTCCAGATTAGCGCCACCTAAAGAATTTCAAAAAATATTGAAAAAACCCGAAAATACTGTTGACAAAAAAATAGTATGGTGCTATTTTAGGTACATAGATATTAGCACTCCAATCAAATGAGTGCTAACAAATCTAAAAAGTTACAGATATCTCCAGAAAACAGGAGTGAGTGAATGGAAGAGTTAGAATTAGACGAACGAAAAACGAAAATTTTAAATGCTATCATCCGCAACTATCTGGAAACAGGTGAACCGGTTGGTTCAAGAACGATTTCAAAATATACGGATTTGAATTTAAGTTCTGCAACAATTCGAAATGAGATGGCAGACTTAGAGGAGCTTGGATATATCTTACAGCCGCATACATCGGCAGGAAGAATTCCTTCTGATAAAGGTTACCGCTTTTATGTGGATCACCTGATGGAAGAAAAAAATCGTGAAGTAGATGATATGAAGCAGTTTGTAATCGACCATACCGAGAAGATGGAGAAAGTATTACAGCAGGTTGCGAAAGCATTGGCAGCAAATACCAATTATGCGACAATGGTTACAGCACCGAGTTATCATCGCAACAAAGTAAAGTTTATCCAGCTTTCCAATGTGGACGGGGAACAGGTTTTAGCAGTTATTGTTACGGAAGGAAATATGGTGAAGAATAAAATTATCCCGGTTTCCGAACCACTTGACAATGAGACAATGTTAAAGCTGAATATCCTGTTGAATTCGAACCTGAATGGTCTGGCATTAGAGGAGATTAATCTTGTAACCATTTCCAAGTTAAAGGAACAGGCGGGAATTCACAGTGACATCGTAAGTAATGTACTTGATACATTAGGAGAGACGATGAGCCAGGATGAGGATATTAAGATTTATACGAGTGGTACAACAAATCTTTTCAAATATCCGGAATTATCCGATTCGGCGGAGAAAGCAAGTGAGCTGATTTCTACATTTGAGGAGAAACAGCAGTTAGCAAGCCTTGTAACTGAAAACCTGTTGGATGAAGAAAACACAGGGATTCAGGTTTATATAGGAAATGAAAGTCCAATCCAGACAATGAAAGACTGCAGTGTAGTAACCGCAACTTATGAATTAGGCGAAGGTGTTCGGGGAACGATAGGAATTGTCGGACCGAAACGAATGGATTACGAAAAAGTAATGGCAAATTTAAACACATTAAAGAAATCTCTGGACGGTATTTTAAATAAACCAAAAGGAGAGGTATAGAAAGGTGGCTGGGAGATGCAGGAACAGGAAAAAGAAGAAGTTTTAGAAGAAGTATTAGAAAATTTGGAAAAAGAAGCCCAGACAGAAGCAAAAGAAGCTGATACCGATGAGAAAGCAGCCGAAGAGGCAAATGCAGAGGAAAGCAAAGAAAGCGAAGAAGCTGCCACAGAGACAGAAAAACAGCCGGCAGAGGATGAAAAGAAAGGCTTCTTTAAAAAGAAAAAAGATAAAAAAGATGAGCAAATCGAAGAATTAAATGACCGTCTGAAACGTCAGATGGCAGAGTTTGAGAACTTCCGTAAGCGGACTGAGAAGGAAAAAACACAGATGTTCGATATGGGAGCAAAGACAATCGTTGAGAAAGTTCTTCCAGTGATTGACAATTTCGAGCGTGGACTTGCCGCAGTGCCGGAAGACAAGAAAGAAGATGCTTTTGTTGTAGGCATGGATAAGATTTACAAACAGTTCCTTACCACATTAGAGGAAGCTGGAGTAAAACCAATCGAAGCAGTTGGTCAGGAGTTTGACCCGAATTTCCATAATGCAGTGATGCATGTGGAGGATGAAGAACTCGGTGAGAATGTTGTTGCCGAAGAACTTCAGAAGGGTTATATGTACAGAGATGCTGTTGTAAGACACAGCATGGTAAAAGTAGCTAATTAATATTATATATAAATTAGAAAGT
>CAKRCJ010000374.1 GCA_934307185.1 uncultured Roseburia sp. | reverse complement strand
CCATTCCAAGAATCCTGCATTGCAGGATTCTATCCTTGTTTTCAATCAAGATTGCGAACTTGTTTCGCAATTACCTATAAAATCAGGAAATAGTAATTCCATCCACCAGAATAGTTACAACCTCATCTAATGCCTCCTGATAAGAAATTTTGTTCGTAATAAGAACATCTCTTCTGAAAAACTGTTCAATGGTTGCTTCCATCATAGTCTTTAAAATTGGAATTTTTACCTGCCGGATTTTTCCTTCTCTCATCCCCTGTTCAAGAAGTGCAATGGTTGTCTCCCATCCGGTTTCTAAGCGCTGCTCCACTTTCTTATAAATTTTTGGATATTTATCTTTTAATAAATAAAGCTGCCTGAAATCAATGTCTTTATAGCCGTCTGGAAGAACCCCTAAAATCGCTCTTATTTTTTCTACTGTATCTAGAGAATTGTCATTTAATACCCGTTTCTCGCTCTCTTTAATAAAATCAAAGCAATAATCAACCATCTCCGAAATCAGAGAATTTTTATCTGAAAACACGGTATAAATCGTCTTTTTACTGATACCGAGCTGTGCAGCAATGTCATCCATCGTAAACTTTAATCCTTTTTTATTAAAAGCCTGGATGGTTCCCTCCAAAATAGCTTCTCTAAGTTCCATAGCCCGCTTCCCTTTCTTTTTTTGTTTTTCATTTGGAAACTACTTTTCAGTTTTCCGTTTCCATTATTGTATCATCTTCCCTATCTTTCTACAAGAAACTACTTTCACAAAATTAGTTTCCAGTTTTTGTGAAAATGTTCTAATTATTTTTCATTTGCATATTACAAAATTGTCGACTACAATAAGAGTATTAATACAAAAGGAAAGAGGAACATGATATGAATACACTATATATTGAATGCAATATGGGTGCCGCCGGCGATATGTTAATGAGCGCCCTTTATGAAATATGCGAACAAAAAGATTTTTTCTTAAAGACAATGAACCATGCTTTTTCGAAATATGGTATTTCCGTCTCAGCAGAACCAATGAAAAAATGTGGCATCTCCGGTACACACATGAATGTTCTGATTGGGAATACTGCTGAAGGCGAAGAACACGAAAAATCCGAGACGCATCACTCTCATACCCATGCGACTTACGCTTCCATTTCAGAACAGATAAAAGAGCTTTTGCTTCCGGAACCGGTAAAGAAAAATGCAGGTGAAATTTATCAGTTAATCGGGGATGCTGAAGCAAAGGTACATAACACCGGCTTGGAACAAATTCATTTTCATGAAGTCGGAAGTCTGGATGCACTTGCTGATGTCTGTGGCTGTGCACTGTTAATTCATCTGATTGCACCGGATAAAATCCTTGCCTCTCCCCTTCATGCAGGAAGCGGATTTGTAAAATGTGCACACGGTGTGCTCCCTGTTCCTGCACCGGCTACTGCGGAATTATTAAAAGGCATTCCTTTTTATAGCGGCTCTATTGTCGGAGAGCTTCTGACTCCAACCGGCGCTGCAATTCTTAAGCATTATGTAGAAGATTTCACTTCTATGCCAGTTATGACATTAAATCAGACGGGTTATGGCATGGGAAAAAAAGATTTTGAGATTGCAAACTGTGTCCGCATTTTCTCCGGAGAAATGAAATCCACAGAAGTCTCTATTTCGCCGGAGGCTCCGGCAGAACCGGAAGTACCGGATTATGATGATAAAATTTTAAGTATCTCCTGCAATTTAGATGATATGACCGGGGAAGCTTTAAGCTATGCCTCTGAAGTTCTGTTAAATGAAGGTGCTTTAGATGTGTACACAATTCCAATCCAGATGAAAAAAGGACGTCCCGGCGTCATTTTAACCTGCCTTTGTGAATTAAATGACAAGGAAAAATTTACCGGTCTTTTCTTTAAACATACTACAACCCGCGGTATCCGCTATGCCACTTTTGAACGTGCGAAATTAACTTCTACATTTGAGACTTTAGAAACCTCCGCCGGGGAAGTCCATATAAAGAAAAGCTCTGGATATGATGTCACACACATCAAGCCGGAATTTGAAGATTTAAAAACAATCGCTTCCGAGACAGGCTTATCGTTAGAGGAAGTGTTAAAGCTTTTGGATGAAAATTAATTTACTGCAAAAAAGGACGCCTCCCCAGACGTCCTTTTTCTTTTTCCTTTTCCCTTATTCAATTATTTTCCCAATGATAACAAATGAATTATTCAGCACGGGACATAGCTTCTTCGTAGTCCTTTGTACCTTTCCAGATTTCTTCTTTGTATGGGTTCTTCTTTAACTTCATAGAACGTTTGATGATTGCAGCAAACACAACAATGTTGATTACAAGTGAAAGTACAGAGATAACACCCTGTGCTGTCGGGTCAACTAATGTCGGATGTGTTGCGGAATCCATAAATCCGTCTGCGTAAAGTCTTGGAATTACTGCAAATTTACCCTGATCCTGGAATAATGGGAATACCTGGGCAAACATACACCATAATGC
>CAKRCJ010000373.1 GCA_934307185.1 uncultured Roseburia sp. | reverse complement strand
AGTTAAAGGACAGCTTTAACGTTATTTCCTCCCCGTCTAACGTAGTACAGGCATTATTTTTAAATAATGATTACGAACCGCTTTCTGATGTGTTGGTGCGTCAGGCAATCTGCTATGCATTAGACAAAGACATGGTAAATGAGTTTGTTGCCGGCGGCAATGGAACACTTATCAGCTCTGCAATGCTTCCTACATTAAAAGATTACTATGAGGACTTAAATGAGCTTTACGGTACATCTGCAAATGTGGAAAAAGCAAAAGAGCTTTTAGCAGAAGCAGGCTATGCAGACGGTTTTGACCTTGAGATTGCAGTTCCATCTGTTTATGAGTTCCATATGCAGACCGCAGAGGTTGTTGTGGAGCAGTTAAAAGCAGTCGGAATTAACGCAACGATTGACGCAGTGGAATGGAATACCTGGTTAGAAGATGTTTACACAAACAGAGAATATCAGGCAACTATCAGCGGTATTACCTGTAGTGACCTTACACCGGGTTATCTTTTAAACCGTTTCCAGACAGACTCTGCGAAAAACTTTATCAATTTTTCCAATACAGAGTATGACGAACTCTGGAAGGAGACACAGGCAGCACTGGATGAGACAGAAAAAGCGGACGATTACAAAAAATTGCAGACCATTCTTGCAGAGGACGCAGCAAGTGCATTTATCCAGGTACCTGCAAATACAACTGCATTCAACAAAAATCTTGCAGGCTACAAGTTCTATCCGATTTATGTACAGGATATGAGCACCGTTTATTTTGCAAACTAGTATTTAGAAATCAGGAAAAGAAAGGAAAGCACGCACATGAAATTTCTTATTAAAAAAATTTGTACTCTCATTATGACATTGTTTCTTGTTTCAGTGGCGGCTTTCCTTGCTTTTCAGGTAATTCCGGGTGATGTGGTCCGTTCCATTTTAGGAACGGAGGCAACACCGGAAAGAGAAGCGCAGCTAAGAGAAGAGCTGGGGCTTGATAAACCACCGGTAGAACGTTATCTTTCGTGGGCAGGAGATGTGCTGCACGGGGATTTTGGCGTGAGCTACCGGTATTCAAAAAATATGAATGAGATGATGCCCGTAAAGGAATTGATAGGAGATAAGCTGCCGGTAACACTTTATCTGGCGGTTCTTTCATTTATTTTGATTGTGCTGGTGTCAATTCCTTTGGGGGTATTCTGGGCGAAAAGTGACAGCCGGTTTTTAGATGCTGCTTTTGGTGTAATATCGCAGGCTACAATGGCAATTCCTTCTTTTTTCCTGGGAATTCTTGTAACTTATCTGTTCGGTATTGTTTTAAAATGGTTTGCACCGGGCGGCTATGTAAGCTATAAAGAGGATATGGGGGGATTTCTTTCATATCTTTTCTTTCCAGCAATTTCCATTGCTTTGCCGAAAATTGCAATGACCGCCCGCTTTTTAAGAAATTCGATGTTGACAGAGTTAAAGTCAGACTATGTGCGCACTGCATACAGTAAGGGCTGCAATAAAAATCAGGTGATGTTCGGGCATGTTTTAAAAAATGCGATGATGCCGGTCATTACGTTTCTTGGAATGATGATTGCGGAAATTTTAGCCGGAAGTATTGTCGTGGAGCAGGTGTTCGGGCTGCCGGGAATTGGAAGGCTTTTAATCAGCTCAGTCGGAACAAGGGATTTGCCGGTCGTTGAGATTTTGATTTTATACATTACTTTTGTCGTTATTTTTGTATATTTTATCGTTGATATTCTGTATCGGTTGATTGACCCAAGAATAAGCGCGAAATAGTGAGTGTGGAGAACCTATGAAAAAAAGTAAGAACGGAAAATGGAATAGTTATCTTATCGCGGGCCTGTTTATGACAGGTCTTGCCGTGTTTTTAGGCATCCTTGGATTTTTCTGGACACCGTACAGTACGACGGCAATGTCCGCCGTAGAAAAGTTTGCAGCACCGTCGTTACGGCATATTTTTGGAACCGACAATTTCGGCAGGGATATATTTTCGAGAGTGATGCAGGGACTTGGAACAACGCTGGTCATCAGTACATTAGTGGTACTGTTTTCGGGGGCGGCAGGAGTGCTGCTTGGAGCATTTACCGGATATTTCGGCGGAATTTTAGATGAAATTCTCATGCGCATTACCGATGCGGTCAATGGGTTTCCAAGTATTTTGCTTACACTTGTAATTATATCATTGCTTGGAAAAGGAAAACAGAACGTCATTATTGCGCTTGGAATAGTTTTTATTCCAAGCTTTGTCAGAATTGTGCGAGGGGAATTTATAAGACTAAGGGACGCGGATTACATTAAAAGGGCAAGACTGATGGGTGTGGGAAATATGCGCATTTTATTTGTGCATATTCTGCCGAATATTTTTTCCGTGTTTTTGGTTTCCGTTATGATAGGCTTTAACAATGCAATCCTTGCGGAGTCAGGCATGAGTTATCTCGGAATTGGTGTGCAGGCACCGGACGCGAGCCTTGGCATGATGCTGTCAGACGAACAGGGCTATTT
>CAKRCJ010000372.1 GCA_934307185.1 uncultured Roseburia sp. | reverse complement strand
CATTAATGTGCGATAGTACGAATGCAGAGAGACCTGGATTTACAATGTCAGAAAAGACAGTAGGACGTACCATTGATGCTATTTTTGAGGACAATAAAAACGCAAGAATTATTATTGCAACCTTTGCATCAAATGTGGACCGTGTACAGCAGATTATTAATGCTGCTTATAAAAATGGAAGAAAAGTAATCGTAGAAGGACGCAGTATGGTAAATATTATCGGTACTGCAAGTGAACTTGGTTATATTAATATTCCGGATAATACGCTGATTGATATTGAACAGCTGAAAAATTATCCGGACGAGCAGACGGTTATCATTACAACCGGAAGCCAGGGAGAATCCATGGCTGCATTATCCCGTATGGCATCCGGCATCCACCGTAAGGTAACAATTAAACCGAATGATACGATTGTACTCAGCTCAAACCCGATTCCTGGAAATGAAAAAGCAGTATCAAACATTATCAATGAGCTTTCCATGAAAGGTGCAAAGGTTATTTTCCAGGATGTCCATGTATCCGGACATGCGTGTCAGGAGGAAATCAAACTCATTTACTCTCTGGTAAGACCAAAATATGCAATTCCGGTACATGGTGAATACCGTCATTTAATTGCACAGGCAAGAGTGGCAGAGGAACTTGGAATTAATAAGGATAACATCTTTATTCTTTCATCCGGGGACATACTAGAACTTGACGAAGAAAGTGCAGCAGTATCTGGAAAAGTCCATACAGGTGCGATTATGGTCGATGGCCTTGGGGTTGGTGATGTCGGAAATATTGTTTTAAGAGACAGACAGCATCTGGCAGAGGATGGAATTATTATTGTAGTATTAACGCTGGAAGCAGGTTCCGGACAGGTACTCGCAGGACCTGATATTGTGTCCCGTGGATTTGTTTATGTCCGTGGCGCAGAGACACTGATGGAAGAAGCAAAGCAGGTCTTAGAGGAAAGAATGCAGTATTGCATGGATAAGGGCATCACAGACTGGGGCAGAATAAAGACAGAAATAAAAGACTCTCTCGGGGATTTTGTCTGGAAAGAGACAAAGAGAAGACCAATGATTATGCCGATTATTATGGAAGTGTAGAGACAAAAAATGATGAGGTAATGCAATGAATAAAATAGTGTTTCGATTTGTCAGCATCAGTTTTTCCATTTTGGTAATGTTGCTTGTTTTAGTAGGCTTTGTTGAAATCGGCTCATATTTTTATGATTTTGGATATCGTGTTTTTGCAGAAACACCGGTAGATGCTGCGCCTGGAAGAGATGTTACGGTTCAGATTACAGATGATATGTCCGGTATGGATGTTGCAAAAGAACTGGAAGAAAAAGGACTGGTTGAGGATGCAAAACTGTTTTATGTCCAGCTTAGATTATCTGCATATGCCAAAAAGATAAATGCAGGTGTGTTTACGTTAAATACTTCCATGACATCAAAAGAAATGATGGTTGCATTAGCAGCAAAGTCGGTAACAGAAGAAACCGAACAGACAGAACAGACAGAAACAGCCGGGGATACCGGCGATGAGACAGAAACAACGGAAGCGCTGTCAGAAGATGCAGATGTGGTTACGGGGGAATAGAAGTGATAGTTGACGAGAGACTGGTAACCTATATAAATTCCCTGGATACAGGAAATACAGAGGTTTTAGACGAGATAGAAAAAGAAGCGATAGACACTTATGTGCCAATCATACGAAAAGAAATGCAGAGCTTTTTAAAGCTGCTTCTTTCCATAAAAAAACCGATGCGTATTTTAGAGGTTGGAACAGCGGTCGGATTTTCTGCAATCTTAATGGCAGAGTATAATCCGGTCTGCTGTGAAATTACAACTATTGAGAATTATGAAAAGAGAATTCCGATTGCAAAAAGTAATTTTATCAGAGCTGGAAAAGAAAAGCAGATTACTCTTTTAGAGGGAGATGCAGCAGATATATTAAAAGAGCTGGATATGCCCTACGATTTTATTTTTATGGATGCGGCGAAGGGACAGTATATTCATTTTATGCCGGAAATTTTAAGACTGTTAAAACCAGATGGAATTTTAGTTTCGGATAATGTATTACAGGATGGGGACATTATAGAATCGCATTTTATTGTGACAAGAAGAAATCGTACCATTTATAAAAGAATGAGAGAATATTTATATGAACTGACTCATTCAGAAGAACTGGTAACGTCAGTACTTCCAATCGGGGACGGAATTACCGTCAGTGTGAAGAAACAGGAAAGGCAGGAAGAAAAGGAATGAGAAGACCGGAGTTATTAATACCGGCAAGCAGCCTTGAAGTATTAAAAATAGCAGTTATTTATGGCGCTGATGCAGTTTATATCGGCGGAGAGGCATTTGGACTGCGTGCAAAGGCAAAGAATTTTTCAATGGAAGAAATCAGGGAAGGAATTGCATTTGCACATGCCCATGATGTAAAAGTTTATATTACGGCAAATATTTTAGCACACAATGATGACTTAGAGGGTGTGAGAGCCTAT
>CAKRCJ010000371.1 GCA_934307185.1 uncultured Roseburia sp. | reverse complement strand
CAAAAACAAGTGCTGCCTTAAAATCAATGGTAAATGCCATAATCATTGCACCAAATACGATAAATGGCGACCGTAAAAACAGACGTAATACAAGATTGACACCGTTTTGCACCTGGTTAATGTCACTTGTCATTCTCGTAATCAGTGTGGAGGTTCCCACCGTATCCATTTCTGAAAATGAAAGTGTCTGGATATGTTCAAACAGCGCATGACGAAGACCTGTAGAAAATCCAACAGCTGCCTTCGCTGCAAAATACTGTGCTGTGATGGAACAGGTAAGTCCAATTACCGCCAGAAGCACTAATATCATACACATCTTCATGATGTACGGTCTGTCCGCACCAGAAACACCGTTGTCAATGATTGCCGCCATAACAAGCGGTACAATCAGCTCAAACGATGCCTCTAGCAGCTTGAATAAAGGTCCTAACACACTTTCTTTTTTATAGTCCTTTAAATATACCAGTAATTTTCCCATTTTAACTCAAAATCCTTTTCCAGAAATTTTCTGCTGTTCCTTTTATTTAATCTCTTTTAATTTCTGTAAACCTAAAATGACAACTCCACCAATGATAAAAAAGATAATATTAAAATCATGAAGTCCCATTGCCGGCTGAGGTGTAGCAAGTGTTGTTGGTCCCATAATCACTGCGTAAATAGAACCAATCATCATTCCGATAATCATATATATTGTCTGTGCGCGGAAGCTTTCTAAAGCTTTACGAATTAATTTCACGACACTAAATATGCCAACTAATACGCCGCATCCAAAAATAAATACCGTCCAGAAGCTTTCCAGCTGCAAATGCAGAATATTTTTTATCGCAGTAATAATCGGAAGGTATAAACCTAAAATCAAAAGAATGGTCGAGCCTGAAATTCCAGGCAAAACCATTGCTGAGATTGCAATCATTCCTGAAACAAATACAAAAATTGCAAGCCCCGGTGTCAGATGCTCCAAATTCACACTGCTGCCGCCGGATACCGGATTAAAATACGTAATCATGCTTACCAGTAAAATTCCAAGCAGTACAAATGGAATAAATTTTTTTCCAGATGAAATGCAATCCTTTTCTTCTTTTGCCACAATCGGGATTGCAAAAATAATAAAGCCGATAAACAATGAACTGATATAGTAAATATGCGACTCAAATACACTCGTCAAAATCAGTACGGCAATCACAAATCCTGATACCCAGCCAATTCCCAGTTTAATCAAAAAGAAGAACGCATTTTTTCTTTTTTCCTTCGTTCCCGTTATCAAGTCATCAATTGCCGTGATAAACTGGTCATAAAATCCAAGTAAAAACGCGATAGTTCCCCCGGAAACTCCCGGAACGCTGTCTGCTAATGCCATACAAAAGCCTCTGATAAATTGAATAATAAACATCTCTTTCCCTCGTTTTCTTTTTTATTGCCCTTCGGCACTTCACTCCATTATAGCGTATGCGTAATCTGTTTGTCTATGCTAAATAGGCAAAAAATCACCCACAGCTGTCTGTAACTGTGGGTGACGCATATTTTTTATATATTTACATATTTATCTAACTGATGTGATACATCTAATACACTATTTAACAGTGATTTTGTATTCTCTGCGTTATCTAAATTCTTCGTGCTAAGCTCCGCAGCCTGCGTAGAAGATGCTGTCACTTCCTCTGTGGCTGCGGACAACTGCATAATATTATCTACAATCTGATTATTTGCCTCTGAAAGCTTTGTTAACATTTCATCAATCTCACCGATATCTGCAATCAGAGAATTTACATTCTCATTCATATCATCGAAGCTATCGGATGCCTGGCCAATCATCTCATCCTGTGCGGATGCTGCATCCACCGATTTGCCAACTGCACTTGCTGCATTTGCTGCGTCTTCAGACAATTCGTTTAAAATAGCTGCGATATTTTCTGTTTCCTGTCTTGTCTTTTCCGCAAGCTGGCGGATTTCATCTGCAACAACGGCAAAGCCTTTTCCGGCTTCTCCTGCCCTCGCACTTTCAATCGATGCATTTAATGCAAGAAGATTTGTCTGGCTTGAAATGGAAAAAATAGTATCTGCAATGCTTTTTACTGCATTCGTTCTCTCCTGCAGTTTATCCATAGAAGCTGCAACATGTGAGTTTGTATCTTCAATCACCTGTGACTGCCGTTTCAGATTATTCATAATCTCAAGACTCTGCTGGTTTAATTCTTTAGACTTCTTTGCCACCTGGACCATATTCTCAGAACGCTCAATCGTCAGTCCAATGGAATCCTGAATGTTCTGTGTCATTGTTGTCTGTGTCTGGATATTCTCTGCCGTATGCTGTGTGCTGTCTGAAATATCCTTCATTGCGCTGTTTACGACCTCTGTAGAGGAGTTCAGTTCATTCATAATTCCCATTGCGTTTTCGGTTCCTTTACGGACATTCTCTGCAACACCAATCACATCATCCATAATTTTCTTCTGCTTCTCCTGCTCCCGCATGAGACTATGTCTTGTATCATGATTAAA
>CAKRCJ010000370.1 GCA_934307185.1 uncultured Roseburia sp. | reverse complement strand
TCCTTTGGATAATCAGTTACAAATACCGGGCGTTTGAATACCTGCTCGGTCAGATAACGCTCATGCTCGGTCTGAAGATCGCAGCCCCAGGATACTTTGTAATCAAATTTATCGTTGTTCTTCTCTAAGATTTCAACTGCTTCTGTGTAAGTAACACGCGCAAAATCAGAATTTGCAACATGCTGTAATCTCTCTAATAAGCCTTTATCGATAAAGCTGTTGAAGAATGCCATTTCTTCCGGTGCATTCTCTAATACATAGTTGATGACATATTTTAACATGCTCTCTGCTAAAATCATATCGTCCTCTAAATCTGCAAATGCAATTTCCGGCTCAATCATCCAGAACTCTGCCGCATGTCTTGTTGTGTTGGAGTTCTCTGCACGGAAGGTCGGGCCAAAAGTATAAATATTCTTAAATGCCATTGCATAAGTCTCACCGTTTAACTGTCCGCTTACGGTAAGGTTTGTCGGTTTGTTAAAGAAGTCTTTGCTGTAATCTACTTTTCCGTCTGCTGTCATTGGAAGATTGTTCATATCAAGTGTTGTTACCTGGAACATCTCACCTGCACCCTCGCAGTCGCTTCCGGTGATTAATGGAGTGTGTACATACACAAAATCTCTCTCCTGGAAAAACTTGTGGATGGCGTAAGCACATAAAGAACGTACTCTGAACACTGCTTCAAAGGTATTTGTTCTCGGTCTTAAATGAGAAATGGTTCTCAAATATTCAAAGCTGTGCTTTTTCTTCTGTAACGGATAATCCGGTGTGGAAGGTCCTTCGATTTCCACTTTTTCTGCCTGGATTTCAAATGGCTGCTTGGTTCCCGGTGTTGCCACAAGTTTACCGGTTACGATAATTGCTGCCCCTACGTTTAATTTTTCTACTTCTTCAAAATTGTCTAACACATCTGAATAAACAACCTGTACCGGTTCAAAAAAAGTTCCGTCGTTTACAACGATAAAACCAAAGTTCTTTGAATTACGGATATTTCTTACCCATCCGCCGATTGTAACAGTCTGTTCTGCATACTCTTCCTGTTTTCGAAATAAATCTCTTACATTAACTAATTCCATTTTCATACCTTTCCTTTCTGATTTTCTTATTCCTCTGTTGTCATGACCTCTTCTGTACTTTCCACTACAGCGGAAGCATTATCTGTGGAAGCCTCTTCTGCCTGCTCTGTTACAACTGCGGTCTCAGAAAGCTTGTCAAGTACAAGTCCTGCCATGTAAATCACTTTAATCTGATTTTTTCCATATGTGGAATCACCGTAACCATAATTGCTGTATAATGTGTCTGCATCGCCATAACCGCCATTGGTCACGATTGTATCAACATAAGTTTCAAATTCGCTGTCATCAATTGTGATGTTTTCTTTTTCTGCAATTGCTTTTACGATTAATTCTAATTTAATGCTGTCCTCTACACTTGTAGACCACTGTTCTTCTATTCCGTCTACTGTTTCATTATAAGATGTTAATACAGATTCCATCTGGCTCTCATCACCGTTACAATATTTCTCAACAAAATTATTATGAATTGCCTGTAAAACATCTGCTTTATAATCAGCCGGTATATCTACGGTACAGTTTTCCAACAGATAATCTTCAATTGCTGTGTAAATATCGTTTTTGTGATTACTCTCTGCACTTGCCTCAAGGTAGCTTCTCACCTGCTCGTACACTTCATCGACACTGTCTGCACCAAACTGCTCTGCTGCAAACGCATCGTCCATCGTATCTACTGTCACTTCCTTCTGAATGGAATTTACAGTAAATGTAAATACAACCTCTTTTCCTGCAAGGTCTGCATTATTGTAATCCTCCGGAAATGTTACATTAGAGTCAATCACATCACCGACTTTTGCTCCGAGCAGACCATCGGTAAATCCATCGATATAGCTTGAACCGCTGGCAGAAGAATTATTGGAAACATCAATGTTCTGGTTCTCTGCTGTTCCACCTCTAAATGCTTCGCCATCTAATTTTCCAACATAATCAACATTTACAATGTCACCTTCTTCTACAGTTGTCTTTGTATCATCTGCTGTATAAAAAGGTCCGCCATTTGTAAAAATCTGCTCCACATAATCATTGACATCACCTTCATTCACGTCATAATTACCGGTAATCGTAATCGGAATGGCACTGTAATCACAAAGTGTTACATAATCCGTTCCCTTAAAATCATACTTTGCAAGTTCAACGGATGGAACACTTGCACTTTCTGTAGCTTCTACAGTCTCTGTAGCTTCCACTTTATTCTCCGTCTTATTGCCGCATCCTGTCATGCTGACTGCTGTTGCTGCACATAACAAAAGTGCCAAAATTCTCTTTTTCATCTAATCTTACCTTTCTTTCCCTCGATTGCTTTTCTGTCCTGCAGAAAATATCCATAGACGTTCTTTACCGTCTAACTTTTATAACATATCACAAATTTCCCTAAAATAAAAGGTATTTCCCCAAAATCACATTGCTTTTTCCAAAAATCAATGCTACAATAAAACACGAAT
>CAKRCJ010000369.1 GCA_934307185.1 uncultured Roseburia sp. | reverse complement strand
ACAGAAGTTGGACCAAACAAAGTTAAAGTTATCAAAGTTGTTCGTGAAGCAACAGGATTAGGATTAAAAGAAGCTAAAGATTTAGTAGACGGAGCTCCTAAAATCCTTAAAGAAGCTGCTGACAAAGCTACAGCTGATGATATCAAAGCTAAACTTGAAGCAGAAGGTGCTAAAGTTACTCTTAAATAGTTCATCTATTTTGGAATGTGATTTTGATTGCAAGAGAGTCATAATGCGTATGCATTATGACTCTTTTTTTCTTTTTGTGCAAAATATGCAGAAATAAGGGAAATGTTGTCTGAAAATGGTAAAAATATCTAATAAGCATTGCTTTCGAAATAAAAACAATGTAAAATAGTGATACGAAAACAAGGGGGAGAGAAGGCGGTTTTTTCATGATGAACACAGAAAAGAGAAATAAAAAGAATAAGCTGGCAAACAAAGAAGAAAACGTATTAAAAAAGCAAAAAGGGAAAAGCAGTATTGGTGTGACGCTGATTGCAGTTTTGCTTATTATGGTTGCTGTTGCGACAGTAACAAATATTATTAATTATAAGGCTATGCTGGCAATGAATCATTCGATACAGAATGTAACAGACAGTAAAGTACCTGAGTTACAGAGCGCTTACAATATACAGTATAGCCTGGAGGCGGTGCAGAAGGATTTCTATCGTTATCTGGCAACGACGAAAGGTGAGACGAGCCATTCGGAGGCGAGAGATGATTACGCTGCTGATAAAGAAAATGTACAAAACCTTGTTGACCAGATATATAATGATTCAAAAGATGGCGACCAGCAGGTCGTCATGCAGAAGCTGTATGATGGGGTGACAAATGTTCTCACACGTATGGACAGTGCCATGGAGAAGTATGATGATGGAAAGTCCGGCAAAGTATCTATCGAGGTGAATGTAATCCGTGTCTGCATGGAAGAGGTTAATTCCTATATTACCGGTTTGCAGACAAAGAGCATGAATGAGATGGATGAAGCTACAACCAGAGCACATGCTACATACAGCACAGTGTCTAGGATTTGCCTGGGAATGGCAACACTTACGATGATAGTTGGACTGTTGGGAATTATTCTTGTTCTCTTAGGAATTGTAAAACCTATGAGGGCAGCTACAAAAGACCTTCTTAAAATGATAGAAGAGATTGACAGCGGAGCAGCGGATTTGACGACTCATATTAAAGTCCGGAGTAACGACGAAATCGGACAGATGGTCCGTGGCTTTAATCAGTTCATTGATGTATTAAAAAATCTTATTGAGAAGATTAAAAATGGTTCCAAAGAGCTGGAACACACTGCATCAGACGTAGACAATGGTGTCCGTGCTGCCGGAGATAAGATTACAGGAACATCTGCGACAATGGAACAGCTTGCGGCAAGCATGCAGGAGGTGTCAGCTACAGTTGTTAATATCACAGAGAATATAGAGAGTATCCGCAAAGCAATTACGACAATGGCAGATAAGACCGGTGAAGGGCTGACAAGAGTTGATGGTATCAGGGAGAAGGCAGAGGCTATGAAAGAAAGCGCAACGGCAAGCCGGGTTTCTGCAAACGACATGGTATCCCATATTTCAGAGGAACTTACAACAGCAATAGAACAGAGCAAGCAGGTTGCAAAGATTAATGAGCTTACAGATGAGATTTTATCAATTTCTTCACAGACCAATCTTTTGGCACTGAATGCATCTATCGAAGCTGCCAGAGCCGGAGAGGCAGGCAAGGGATTTGCGGTTGTTGCGGATGAGATTAGGAAGCTGGCAGATGACAGCAGAAATACGGCAAATGGTATTCAGGAAATCAGTAAGCTTGTTACAGAATCTGTTGAAAACTTATCGGGAAATGCCGGCAGAATGCTTGACTTTGTTAATCAGGATGTTTTAAAGGATTATCAGGGAATGGTTGAGTCCGGAGAAACTTATAGTGAAGATGCAGTGCAGATGAACGAGATGATGAAGGATTTACAGAATGTAGCTGAAAATTTAAGACAAGCTGCAAATGAGATTTCACAGGCAGCAGACGGAGTTTCCAATGCAGTGAACCAGAGTGCACAAGGCGTAAGCAATGCAGCAGAGTATACTTCGGAACTGGCAGGGCATATGACTGGAATTAATGACTCAGTTGAACGGAATGCGGATGTAGCAGAATCTTTGAAGAACGAAGTAGCAGGATTTAAATGTGAATAACAAAGTGTTATAACACACTATATTATAGAAGAAAGTATTACATAAGATGCAAAATATGTAGTGCTTTCTTCTTTTTTATAAATACTAATAAATTTATTAGAAAAAATGAAAAAAGGGTTGACGTTTTCGCGAGGGTTGTTATATAATATAGGTTGCACTATTGTGGTGCAGTAGGCTTATTGCCTTTAGATGTGAGTGTCACATACCGCAATATGCAGGCGGTAGATTCAATACAACAGGCAATTTGTTTGTTGATAATAAAAACGAGAGGTGAAACGTCAATGGAGAAAAACAGAATACGTCCGGTGAAAGCCGGAAAAGGCATGCGTATGA
>CAKRCJ010000368.1 GCA_934307185.1 uncultured Roseburia sp. | reverse complement strand
AATAAGATGTCATTAGAAGAATATAAAGGAGTATTTGTCTTTGCACAGCAGGTAGATAACGTATTAGATGGCGTTGCTTTCGAATTGCTTGGCAAAGGTAAAGATTTAGCAAAAGACTTAAATACAGAAGTTACAGCAGTATTAATCGGTTCTGATGTCAAAGGATTAGCAGACCAGTTAGCAGAGTACGGTGCTGACAGAGTTATCGTAGTAGATGACCCTGAATTAAAAGAATACAGAACAGAGCCATATGCACATGCACTTGCATCTGTAATCAATGAGTACAAACCAGAGATTATGTTAGTTGGTGCAACAGCTATCGGACGTGACCTTGGTCCTACTGTATCTGCAAGAGTAAAAACAGGTCTTACAGCAGACTGTACTTCTCTTGAAATTGGAGATTTCCCATTGGTTGCAGCTCCAGGAAAAGAAGCTGAGCAGAAACACAACCAGTTATTAATGACACGTCCTGCATTTGGTGGTAACACAATCGCCACAATTGCATGCCCGGATAACCGTCCTCAGATGGCAACTGTTCGTCCAGGTGTTATGCAGAAAATTGCTCCAATCGCTGGTGCAAAAGCAAATGTTGTTGAATTCAATCCTGGTTTCACACCAAACAACAGATATGTAGAAATTCTTAACATTGTAAAAGCTGTAAAATCTACAGCAAATATCATGGAAGCTAAAATTTTAGTTTCCGGTGGACGTGGAGTTGGTTCTAAAGAGAACTTCAAGCTGTTAGAGGATTTAGCAGAAGTTCTTGGCGGTACTGTAAGCTGCTCTCGTGCCGTTGTAGAAAATGGCTGGTTACCAGTAGACCTTCAGGTTGGACAGACAGGAAAAACAGTTCGTCCACAGATTTACTTTGCAATCGGTATTTCCGGAGCAATCCAGCACGTAGCAGGTATGGAAGATTCAGATCTCATCATTGCAATTAACAAAGATGAAGATGCTCCAATCTTTGATGTAGCTGATTACGGTCTTGTTGGAGATTTGAATAAAATCGTTCCAGCATTAACTGCAGCTTTAAAGGCAGAGCTTGGTAAATAAATTAAAATTTAGGTAAATTAGCTGTCTTACTGTTAAAGTTTCATCTCCATTGTGCAGGAGAAAATTAATGGTAGGGCAGCTTTTTTTCTCATTTAGTCTATGTAACGCAGTATAAAAATCTGTGAAATTAGAGTATCTGAAAATTCAAAGGATAGATTACAAACTGTGTCGAAAAGCTGCTGTATTACTTTTGAAAATATATAGGGATGGAAAAAATTATGGGGATTTTAAACTATTAATTTATCTGATATATAAATATTTTTGATTAGAGAGGAATTATATATGAATATTACTATATCAGAGTATAAAGAGTACAATCAGAACGAAATAACTGATTTATATAAAAGCGTAGGCTGGATAAATTATATTAAATATCCAGAAAGACTGAGAGAGGGTTATAAGAATTCTTTATGTGTACTTGCTGCATATAAAGAAAATCAACTTGTTGGTGTTCTGCGGGCGGTTGGAGACGGGGTAACAATTGTATTTATTCAGGATATCATTGTTTTGCCTGAATATCAGAAAATGGGAATTGGCACAAAACTTATGAAATCTGTTATGGAAAAATATAATCATGTATATCAAATGGAGTTATTAACAGATGATACAGAAAGGACAGTTGAATTTTATAAGTCTGTAGGATTGACGCCAGCAAATGAAATAGGTGCTTTGTCATTTATCAGAATGTAATTATGAAACTGCAAATTATGAGTGCTATAATATGTAATTTTGGATAATAGCTGAAATCAGTATTTTAGGAGTTCTAAAATACCATTAGCCTTAAATAGCCAAAAAAAGAATGTGAAATGTTAACGAAGTATTTGTGAAACATAGGTGAAATATCTGTAAAATGTATGGACATAATGGAAATTTGTCCCATAATATAGTTATTAACCAATGGAGATACATATTATGTCAGGAATAGCATCAATTCAAAGTAACCAATCGTTTTCAGAAATTACAAATAACGTTTTCAGTGTAAGCAAAAAAAGTGCTGTTGAGGCAGAAAAACAAACAGCTTCTCAGAATAAAGAAGAAGTTACAACTTCAAAAGATGGAGATACCTTAGAGATTTCTGCTGAAGCAACTGCACTTGCAGGTAAAACTTTTACTGCAACATCAAGCAGTTCATCAAGTTCTAGCAGCAATTTATCAAGCTATACTGCTACTGAACTAAAACAAATGCTCCAGAATGGAGAAATTACTCAGGCAGAATATAATGCTGAAATGGAATCTCGTTCTTCTTCCGTAAGTTCATCAGAAGAAAATACCAGTGATGAGGGTAGTGCTGATACGACAAAGGAAACCGAAGCTTAAATATAATTAAGTGGCGTAGATTTTAAACGGTATTCTGGAGTTTAGGTAATGTAGTGTCGCAGATTTTGTGGCTATCGTCTTGAAGTAACGAACGGCAGCAGGAAAGAAATTTTACAATTTATTTTTACACTACAAGAAAAGAAAACAGACCGGAGCAAC
>CAKRCJ010000367.1 GCA_934307185.1 uncultured Roseburia sp. | reverse complement strand
GAGCAGTTATTTGGAACGGATGCAGAAGTTATTTCACATGTTTTTATACACTTTAATAAGGTATTTCTCTCAATCATCATTTTTGCATTAACAATTAATGGTATTGAGACAGTCGTGAAAGCAGTAAAATATAGTCGACAATAAAATAATTTTAGATGAATCAATCTCCATTTACAAATAATAGTGCGAATTTCCAAATTTTAATATAACAGTTATTAAATTCCTTGGAATATATGAAATCTCAATTCCTGTTTGCCGAATTAAGAGTATCGGAAGGTTAAGGAGATATTTATATGAGATATGAATGGAAAATTCTGCGGCGGGGCATGGATGCTATAGTTATTAGATTGATGAATTAGAGAAATTTCAAGGGAGAGAGGAATCTATGATACGAGAAATTGAGAATAGAAGAAGTATAAGAAAATATAAGGCGGATGAGATAGAAAGAGAGTTATGGGCATTTGCCATACCAGATGCTGAGAACACAGTCAGAATCATGCAGGAGGCTCCCTGTCTCATAGCAGTGCTTAATACTAACCAGTACACTCCATTTGCAAGTATCGAAAATGAAAAACGAATCGTTGAAATTTGTGATTCACTGTCCATAGGTGCAGCAATTGAAAATATGATTCTGACAGCAACGGGATATGGATTGGGTACCCTATGGATTGCCAATACTTGCTTTGCCTATAATGAGTTGATTGATTTTATCGGAACAGACACCCAGTTGACAGGAATTGTTGCGGTTGGTTTTGCCGATGAAGCTCCGGTTAAAAGACCAAGGAAACTATTAGAAGAAATCGTTGAGTACAGATAGGTAAAGCTGTAATGCCATGAACACGATTGACCTGCTTTTTTTGGAATGATAAAATGAGCAGAGAATGTAAAAAAGCTGTGTACACAAAGATTGGAGATGGAAGAACATGAAATTACAGCTTGCTCAGACAATAAAGAACTACGACAGGAAAAACCTGCCCAAAGATATCCTTGCAGGAATTATCATTATGGCAGTTTCCATTCCGATATCCATGGGATATGCGCAGATTGCCGGGCTTCCGGCAGTGTACGGACTTTATGGCTCGGTTTTCCCGATTATCGCATTTGCGTTATTTTCCACGTCACCGCAGTTTATTTTCGGAGTGGACGCTGCACCAGCGGCATTAATTGGCTCGGCGCTTCTTTCCATGCACATTGAAAGCGGCTCTAAAGAGGCAGTACAGGCGGTTCCGGTTTTGACATTTTTTGTTGCGGTCTGGCTGTTAGCGTTTTATTTTATGAAAGCGGGAAAGCTTGTGAATTATATTTCCGCGCCGGTTATGGGTGGTTTTATTACCGGAATTTGTACGACCATAATATTAATGCAGCTTCCGAAGCTATTGGGAGGCACAGCAGGAACCGGTGAACTTTTTGAGCTGCTTTCGCATATTGGAAAAACAGCAGAGAACATAAACATACCTTCTGTTTTATTGGGAATTGCAACGCTTGCTATTCTGCTGATATCAAAAAAAATAATGCCCAAATTTCCGATGGCAGTGTTACTCATGGCGGCAGGAGCTGTAATGACGCGTTTTCTTCCGCTGGAAGCCCTTGGTGTGCAGACCTTAGCTTCCGTAGAAAATGGACTTCCACAGTGGAAAATCCCCGATTTTTCTGTGATTTCCATAAAAGAAGCGGTTACTGTCAGCTTGTCGGTTGCAGTCGTAATCATGGCAGAGACATTGCTTGCAGAAAATAATTTTGCACAGAAAAATGGATACAGAATTAATGACAATCAGGAAATACTGGCATTTTCTGTCGGCAATTTCATGGCGGCATTTACTGGCTGCTGTCCGATTAACGGCTCGGTGTCAAGAACAGCCATGGGAGAGCAGTACGAGGCAAAGACACAGTTGACAGGCATTATTGCAGGATTTTCCATGATAATTCTTTTGTTGTGCGGCACCGGATTTATAGGTTATCTGCCAATTCCGATACTTACCGCAATTGTAGTATCGGCACTGCTTGGAGCAACAGAATTTGAACTTGCGGTAAGACTTTTTAAAGTGAGCAAGACGGAATGTCTCATTTTCTTTGGCGCATTTTTTGGTGTTCTGATTTTAGGAACAATCAACGGTGTTTTAATCGGCATTCTGTTATCTTTTTCCGAAATGATTATCCGTACTTCAAAGCCGGCAAGATGCTTTCTTGGAATACAGCCGGGACACAGACATTTCCGTGATTTGAAGGAAGGCAGCCAGATACATGCTGTATCGGGCGTGGTTATTTACCGTTTCAGCAGCAACTTATTTTTTGCAAACATACAGGTATTAAAAAGGGATATTGAAGACAGTATAAAAGAGGATACGAAGGCGGTTATTTTAGATGCGGGAGGAATTGGAAGCATTGACATTACCGCGGCAGATCAGCTTGGCATTTTATATCAGTCGCTAAAAGAAAAAGGAATACGCTTTTATATGACAGAGCATATTTCTGAATTAAATGAGCAGTTACGGAAACTTGGACTTTCCTACATGATAGAGGAAGGCAGTGTGCGGAGAACAATAC
>CAKRCJ010000366.1 GCA_934307185.1 uncultured Roseburia sp. | reverse complement strand
AGTCAAAGATGAGCGAGTTACTCAGCTGTCTCTTCTTCGCGATATCTCTATTAGTACGGTACGTGGACAATTTCATCGTATTTCTGATGGGGGTGCTGTATTAACAAATTATGATTTTAAATATGTACTACCAGATAAAAATCCTATAACAAATAAGTACCAAGAACTTCAATTTATTGTTGATGCCACAAACAATATGCCACCAAGTAATATTCATGTTCTTATAGGTAATAATGGAATAGGAAAGACAACCATTATTAAAGGAATGCTTAACGCACTTCTCATAAATAATTCGGAAAATAAATACGGTCGAATTGAAACTGGATGGGGTTCATCGTTTGCAAATATTGTTAATATTTCTTTTAGCGCGTTTGATGATCCAATTTGCAAAGAAGATGTTGATAATAAAGATATTCCATATACCTATATAGGATTAATTTATGCAAAATACGATGAAAGTGGAGAGAGGAAGAGAGTCGCTAAATATGATCAGTTACCTGCCACCTTTTTTGAAAACTACTATAGTATAATAAAAAGTAGTACTAAAAGAGAATTATGGAAAAGATCAATTTATATTCTTGAAACGGATAATACATTCAAAGAATTGGAAATACTAACGTGGGATACAATTTGCCCTGAATTATATAATGAAATACAAGCAGGTTTTCCTATGCACGTTGGAGAAACTAAATTACAATATAAAAAGCGTTTAGATGAAGAATATTTTAAATGGATAATAAAAGAACATTTTGGTAGATTAAGCTCAGGCCATAAAAATATTCTTCTTACACTAGTCAGCCTGATTAATAATGTAGAAGAGAAAACCCTTGTAATTCTTGATGAACCTGAAGAACATTTACATCCACCACTTGTATCAGCATTTATCCGTGCTTTATCAGATTTATTGACATATCGTAATGGAGTCGCGATTATTGCTTCGCATTCTCCAGTTATCGTTCAAGAGGTTCCTAAAAAATGTGTATGGAAAATACGACGGAATGGTACTTATCGTTTGTTTGATAGACCTATAATCGAGACTTTTGGTGAGAATTTAGGAGAAATTACAACAGAAGTATTTAACTATGATATTGCGAATTCTGGTTTTCATGCTTTATTACAACAAGCTTCTAAAAAATATTCATCGTATGAACAGGCATTATCTTGTTTTAACAATGAATTAGGAAATGAGGCAAAATCGATTTTAATGTCATATATGTATGATAAGGAGAAGTTATAGTGAAAGCTTTATCTAAGCCCAATAATAACATTGAAGAAATACTGGATAATTGCATATTAACGCTTAGGGAACCTCGTAAATCAAGAGTCGTCAATGTAAAAGACACAATTATAGCTAAATCTTCTGAATATGATGAATTAGCAACAAAAGGTAATTTATATAAAATTCCTATTCATGATAATGTTGATAATATTGCATCAAAAAGTGATATGGAATTTTTATATACTTCTAAATTTGTTCCAAAAACAGAACTAAACAGAAAAACCTACGATTATATAAAATCAATGGCACCAAATGGTATATGTCCATATTGTCAGCAAAATCAAGCAGAAACGGTGGATCATTTTTTGCCAAAATCAAAATATGTTACATATACGGTGTCGCCATACAATCTTGTTCCTGCTTGTTTGCACTGCAATAAGGATAAATCAGCACCAACTTTTAATAGTTATCGTAAGCAACCCTTTCATCCCTATTATGATGATTTTGACGATACTGTATGGATTAAGGCAAGATTAATTGAGCGAGATCCAATATCCTTTCAATTTTATGCAGAACCAGATTCATCTATTTCAAGAGACAAAGCAGAACGAATAAAAAATAGTTTTTCTTCAGACGGTTATTCACTAAATGATGTATATAAAATACATGCACCAGAATTGTTTAGACCATGTATTCATCGTATCAAAATTTTATATGACCAAGGTGGACGTAGCTTAGCAACTAAACGTCTCTTAGAAAATATTGAAGATGAACGATATATTACTATTAATTCCTGGAAAGCAGCTATGTATCAGGCAATGATTGATAGCGATTGGTTTTGGACAGTATACCTTCCAAATAAAAAGAATTGAAAGATAAGTTTAATGAGGAAAATCCAAAACACAAATGTCCCACATTCCTGCATCTATCACAGGAATGTGAGACATTTTTTACCGAAGGTATTAAAGCTCACCATATTTTTTAATATATTCCTGGAGTTTTTTATTCTTATCAGCAATCATTGTATCCTTCTCTGAAATTATAGCGTCTTTTTCAGAAATCATGCTTTGGGTTTCAGAGAGTTTATTGTCTTTCTCAGCCACTAAATTTTGTAATTCAACCACCTGATTATGCAATTGTTCCACCATATATTTTTCCGTATTCCGGTCTAATTCCCTAAGCGCCTCTGAAAACATTGTAATCAACTCCTTTGGATTTTTACGAAATGAAATCAAATCATGGTAGCATGGAAGAAATTCGGGAAAATCATTGACAAACTCGACAATCTCATCCGGGTCGGATATGGTAAGGAATTTTAACCATGCGTCCTGTTCTGT
>CAKRCJ010000365.1 GCA_934307185.1 uncultured Roseburia sp. | reverse complement strand
TAAAGTAACTGCTTTTTCTGCATTTAATGCCGGAATTGCATCTACCATGGATTTGATATTCGGAAGTCCACGTCTTTCGGCTTCTTTTACCCATTCCTCCGAATAACCGTCCCCGTTAAAGACAATTCTCTGGTGCTCAGTTGCATATTTTTTAATTAAATCATGTACTGCCATGTCGAAGTCATCTGCTTTTTCCAGCTCATCACAGGCTTCCGCAAATGCTTCTGCTACAATCGTATTTAATACAACATTCGGCTGGGAAACAGAATCCTGGGAGCCTACCATACGGAACTCGAACTTATTACCGGTAAATGCAAATGGTGAGGTTCTGTTCCGGTCAGTTGCGTCTTTCATAAAGTCAGGTAAAGATTTTACACCTGTTTCCAGTCTCTGTCCGGCAATACTGTGCGTTGCAGCACCCGTGCTGATAAGCTGCGATAATACATCCTCTAACTGCTCACCCAGATAAACGGAAAGAATTGCCGGTGGCGCCTCATTTGCGCCTAATCTGTGGTCGTTTCCGACATCTGCTGCGGACTCCCTTAAAAGGTCTGCATGTGTATCCACCGCCTTTAAAATACAGGTCAGTACCAGAAGGAACTGAATGTTTTCGTGTGGCGTTTTTCCAGGCTCTAATAAGTTAATGCCGTCATCTGTCGTAATAGACCAGTTATCATGTTTACCGGAACCATTCACGCCTGCAAATGGCTTCTCGTGCAATAAACACTGAAGTCCATGACGGTAAGCAACTTTTTTCAAGGTTTCCATAACAAGCTGATTATGGTCAACCGCAATATTTGCAACCGCATAAATCGGTGCTAACTCATGCTGCGCCGGAGCCACCTCGTTATGCTGTGTCTTAGACGATACGCCAAGCTTCCAGAGTTCGATGTTGACATCTCTCATGTAAGAAGCGATGCGCTCACGGATGCTTCCAAAGTAATGGTCATCCATCTCCTGTCCTTTTGGAGGCATTGCACCAAATAAGGTACGTCCGGTAAAAATCAAATCTTTTCTCTGTAAATATTTCTCTCTGTCTACAATAAAGTATTCCTGCTCCGGTCCTACGGACGGAGTTACTCTTTTAGACGTCGTATTTCCAAATAAACGGATGAGGCGGAGCGCCTGCTCGTTGATTGCTTCCATAGAACGGAGTAACGGTGTTTTCTGGTCAAGTGCCTCACCTGTATAGGAACAGAATGCGGTTGGAATACAAAGTGTTGCCCCTGCTGCATCCTGCCTTACAAATGCCGGAGAAGTACAGTCCCAGGCTGTATATCCTCTCGCCTCAAATGTTGCTCTAAGACCACCGGATGGAAAAGATGACGCGTCCGGCTCTCCTTTGATCAATTCTTTTCCGGAGAAGCTCATTAAAACCTTACCGTTTTCCATAGGAGCTGTAATGAAGGAATCATGCTTTTCCGCGGTCACACCGGTAAGTGGCTGGAACCAGTGTGTATAATGTGTTGCACCTTTTTCAATTGCCCATTCTTTCATCTCATGTGCAACGACATCTGCTGTTTCAAGGTCTAACTCTTTTCCTTCTTCCATCACTTCATGAAGTTTTTTGTAAACCTTCTTTGGTAAACGTGCCTGCATCACGGAATCGTTAAATACATTTTCACCAAAGATATCTACTACATTAAAGTTCTCTTTTTCGCTCATCTTATTTGATATCCTTTCTGTCATCTAAATCCCCTCAGATTTGATGTTAAATTTCTATATCTAATATAAGAGAATACACACATAAATGCAACTAATAAATAAAAAAGATTGCTCTGTGCTGTTTTACAAAAGATGGTTTTAAGTAAAAGAAAAAGACCTCATAGAACGGTTTTTCCGCTCTATGAGGTCTTTGGATAATAAATACCCAAAATTATTCAGCTTTACCAACAGAACCAAATAATTCCATTTTCTCTTTTACAGTTGCTCTGATAGCTTCTGCACCTGGAGCTAATAATTTACGAGGGTCAAATCCCTTACCTTCAAGGTCTTTACCAGCTTCAATATATTTACGTGTAGCATCAGCGAAAGATAACTGGCACTCTGTATTAACGTTAATCTTAGATACGCCAAGATCGATAGCTTTCTTAATCATATCTTCCGGAATACCTGTACCACCGTGAAGAACTAATGGCATAGTTCCTGTTTTTTCCTGAACTGCTGCTAATGTGTCAAAGCTTAATCCTGGCCAGTTTGCCGGATATTTTCCATGGATGTTACCGATACCTGCTGCAAGCATATCTACGCCAAGGTCAGCGATTGCTTTACACTCATTAGGGTCTGCACATTCACCCATACCAACAACACCGTCTTCTTCTCCACCGATAGAACCAACTTCAGCTTCGATAGATAAGCCTAACTGATGAGCTACTGCTACTAATTCTTTTGTTTTCTCAACGTTCTCTTCGATTGGATAATGAGAACCATCAAACATGATAGATGTGAAACCTGCTTTGATGCATTTGTAACATCCGTCATATGAGCCATGATCTAAATGTAATGCTACAGGAACTGTGATTCCAAGTTCTTCATCCATAGCTTTTACCATAGCTGCTACAGTTTTGAATCCTG
>CAKRCJ010000364.1 GCA_934307185.1 uncultured Roseburia sp. | reverse complement strand
GCACCACCGCCTGGAAAATGCTTTACGGTCATTGCGACACCATCTTTTGTCACTCCGTCTGTGGGGAGGCATGGATAAATACCAGTTTACAGAGCTTAATATGGAATAGAAGCCTGCCAGACAATGGAAGAATTAGATCAGCTCCGCACTGAAATGACACGAAAATACTGTCTGCTTGTACGTAACCACTCAATGCAGAATTATTCACAGCTTTTACAGCAGACACTTACCATTATTAATTCCGATTTAACCGCCGACCTCTCACTTGCCATGTTGGCCGCAGAGTTAAACGTGAATGCCAGTTACCTTTCCACCCGATTTAAGCAGGAAATGGACGAAACCTTAACGGATTATATTATGAAAAAAAGAGTTGAACATGCTATTTTATTACTGAACTCCACCGATATGCCGATTTCAGAAATTGCCAACCGCTGCGGCATCCCGGACCTCCAGTATTTTTCGAAGGTATTCAAAAAACGGATTGGTCATACGCCAAGCGGCTACAAAAAGATTATAAGACAGACAAGAATTTAAAACCTTTCAGTTTATAAATTCGTTAGAAGCTCTTAAGATATTCTTCACTTTAAGGTCAAATTTCTGTCACATATTTCCAGTATTATAAAATCATCAAAAGGAGCTGCCGGTTTCAAAGGGGTTTTGGGGTTGGAACAGTTCCGTCTAAATACAATCCCTGCTTTGCAGAGTTAAAATAGAAAGGGGCTTTAAAATAAGTCCGTGAATAAAAAACGCCAGCTCCGGTAAATTTCCGGTTCTGGCGTTTCTTTGTTACGTTCTGTGCTTTTTTACAGCCATCACACTGCTGCGTATCCGCTAAATCCCATAAAGTAACAGATAAGATATAAAATTAATAAATGTGCCGGATAGAAAATATAGAAGAAATACTTCATTTTCCACCCGCGCGTTCCATTATAAAATGCAATCGGGATAAATCCCAAAAGCGCCGGTGTCTCCCACACAAAGGAAAGACATCCTGCAAATACCTGCCATGCTCTTTTCTGGTGGAAAATGTATAAAACCATAATGCAGAAAACTCCTTTTTCCGCATAATCGGTTTTTAAGAAATAGGCTAATGCCATGCCTGCCGCAATTACGACAATGTATAAGATTACGCGCACTACTTTGTTCCACTCTGTCTTCTGCTCCACTGCATGATATGCCATCATGGTCAACAGACCGATAAACAGCGTAAAGAATACGTTCTGATAATCAAATTCCAATACTTTGCTGCTAAACGCAAGGTCAAATGGTATCTCAGAAATTAATGCAAACAATCCAAGTCTCATTGCGTATTTTTTTACATCATGTGTATGTAAAAAGCCCTCTACTAACAGAAAACAGAAAATTGGAAATGCAATTCTTCCAATGATACGCATCACTGTATATGTCCAATAGAGTGTTCCATTTGTGGAAAGCCACTGCAAGATTGCTTCCTGATTGTTCGTGCTTAAATCCCCCAGTCCTCTTTCCATTAGAAGACGCATAAGAACCGCTGCACCGATATGGTCAATAAGCATAGTTACAATTGCTATCATTTTCAGGGTGCTTCCGCTGATACCTTTTATTTTCTTTTCCATCCGATTTTCCTGCCTCTTATCCTACAAATTCAGCCACACATCTTCTGTATGCTGCAACAGGGTCATCTGCCTGTGTGATTGGTCTTCCAACTACAATATAATCAGAGCCTAATTCTTTTGCCTTAGCCGGCGTTGTAACACGCTTCTGGTCTCCGACATCTCCATCTGCAAAACGGACTCCCGGTGTAATTGTAAGGAATTTCTCCCCACAGGTCTCATGTACTTTTCCTGCCTCTAAAGGAGAGCATACCACACCATCAAGCCCTGCTTCCATTGTATTTTTTGCATAATGCATAACCGTTTTGTCAATCGGCTTGTCAATCCATAATTCTTCCTGCATTACTTCTTCACTTGTAGAAGTAAGCTGTGTTACTGCGATAAGAAGCGGTCTTGTTCCGTCCGCTCTTGTAAGTCCTTCCATTGCTGCTTTCATCATGGCCTTTGTTCCTGCTGCATGTACGTTGCACATATCGACATCCAGATTGGATAATACAGCCATGGATTTTTTTACTGTATTCGGAATATCATGTAATTTTAAGTCCAGGAAAATCTTATGCCCCATCTTTTTGATTGTTCTTACAATTTCCGGTCCTTCCGCATAAAAAAGCTCCATGCCAATTTTTACAAATGGCTTCTCATCCTGAAATTTGCTTAAAAAGTTTACTACTTCTTCTTTGCTGTTAAAATCACAAGCAATAATGACGTCTCTTCCCATAAGTTCTCCTTTTCCTTTCGGACTTTTTTTATTTATTTTTCCGGCTGTTATACACGTAAAACAATGTATATGCCTCCTCAAAAAATACCACATTCACTAATAATTGTAAATAAATTTTCCCTGAAATATCATTTTTTTGTAGACAATCGTTTAAATTTGTGTTATTATTCATAGGTACGGTTATCCAATCGTTATCGGAATGTGGCTCAGCTTGGTAGAGCGCTTCGTTCGGGACGAAGAGGTCGCGTGTTCGAATCACGTCATTCCG
>CAKRCJ010000363.1 GCA_934307185.1 uncultured Roseburia sp. | reverse complement strand
ACCTTTGAGGGAGATGCAGAGGCAATCTGCCGTGCAAACATTTTTTTACGCACGGCAGAGCGTGTTTTGATCCAGGTAGGCAGATTTAAGGCAACCACATTTGAAGAACTTTTTCAGGGAATTAAAAATCTTCCATGGGAAGAATATATCCCGGAAGACGGAAAGTTCTGGGTGAAAAAAGCATCTTCCATTAACAGTAAGCTGTTCAGCCCATCGGATATACAGTCCATTACAAAAAAAGCGATGGTAGAACGAATGAAGCAGAAATATAAAAAAGAATGGTTTAAAGAGGATGGAGCTGCTTATCCGGTAAGAATATTTTTACTGAAGGATGAAGTGACCGTTGCATTAGATACTTCGGGTGAGTCTTTACATAAACGTGGATACCGGACGATGACAAGCAAGGCGCCGATTACAGAGACACTTGCGGCATCATTAATTATGTTAACTCCATGGAGAGGAGACCGTATCTTAGTAGACCCGTTTTGCGGAAGTGGTACATTTCCAATTGAAGCAGCGATGATTGCAGCAAATATTGCACCTGGAATGAACCGGGAGTTTACCGCGGAACAGTGGACGAATTTAATTGACCGGAAGCTATGGTATGAGTGTGTGAAAGAGGCAGAGGAAATGATTGATACTTCTGTTTCCGTTGATATTCAGGGCTATGATATTGATGGGGAAGTCGTAAAGGCGGCAAGAGAAAATGCAAAACGTGCCGGAGTAGACCACATGATTCATTTCCAGCAGAGAGCAGTTGCAGATTTAAGCCATCCGAAAAAATATGGATTTATAATAACTAATCCACCTTACGGAGAACGTCTTGAAGAGAAAGCCAATCTTCCGGAGCTATATACACAGATAGGGCAGTCTTTTAACGGATTAGACTGCTGGTCGATGTTTTTAATTACAAGCTATACAGACACAGAAAAGTACATTGGACGGAAAGCAGATAAAAACCGTAAAATATATAATGGTATGTTAAAAACGTATTTTTATCAGTTCTTAGGACCAAAACCTCCGAAAAAACGTAGTTAAGGAGAACGAAGCATACATGAGGTATTCCAAGCGATATGCTGCCTTCACGCTTGTGCTGGCAGGTACTCTTTTGTTAAAATTCAATACCTTTAGTGAGCAATATCAGACGGTAAATAATTTCCGCGGGGCGAATTTAGACGCGGAAACATGGAACCCTCTGATTGCGCAGAGTGTCAATGAGAGCAGATTATCTGTAATTATTGATAACAAAGAATATACCAATGAAAAGTATCCTTTTTATATGGATTCCAATTTGAATATAATGGTTCCGGTATCTGTTTTAAGGGATGCACTAAATTGCAGTGCCCATATTTATAATAAGAATACATTATTGGTAGAAAAACATAATAAAGAATTGTCATTTTCATTAGATGAGGATACCGTAAGGGTAAATGGGGAAAAGGAGAGTATTGTTTCTCCATTTATAAAAGGAAATTCAGATTATTATGTAAGCTTAAACGACCTTTCAAAGTATCTGGATTATTCGTATTCCTGGAATATAACAGAAAATACGGCACAGGCAGCAGATGTGTCGGAGAATGCCACGATTATTCCGGCAAAATATGATTTGAGGGAAAAAGGAAGAGTTTCCGCTATACGAAATCAGGGTACCTATGGAACATGCTGGTCATTTGCCGCTTTAAGTGCAATGGAATCCGTACTTTTGCCGGAGGAGAGCCTTCAGTTTTCCGTGGATCATATGACGTTAAATAACGGTTTTAACCTGACACAGGACGATGGCGGCGAATACACGATGGGAATGGCATATCTTGCTTCCTGGAGTGGACCTGTGTATGAAAAAGATGACCCGTATGGAGATAACAAAACAGATACTACGCTTACCGCAGTAAAGCATATACAGGAAATGCAGATTATTGATGGAAAAGACTATGAGAAAATTAAAGAGGCTGTATTCAAATATGGTGGAGTGCAGACTTCTATTTATAACGCGTTAAAAAGTTCACAGTCGAAATCTCCATATTATGACAAAAGGAACAGTGCATATTGTTACATAGGAACAGAGAAGCCTAATCATGATATTGTTATTATCGGCTGGGATGACAATTATTCCAAAGAAAACTTTTCTGTGGATTTGGAAGGTGATGGAGCATTTATCTGTCAGAACAGCTGGGGAAACAACTTTGGTGATGGCGGAATTTTTTATATTTCCTATTATGACACTAATATAGGAACACATAATGTTGTATATACCGGAATTGAAGAAAATGACAATTATGACCATATTTATCAAAGTGATTTATGTGGCTGGGTTGGACAGTTAGGATATAATAAGGAAAGTATTTATGGAGCCAATGTATTTACGGCAGGCTCCAAAGAAAGTCTTACAGCAGCAGGATTTTATGCAACGGGGAAAGACTCGGAATATCAGGTTTATATTGTTAAGAATTTTGAAGACGAATCTTCTCTTGCGGATATGATACCGGTTGCATCCGGAAAGCTAAGTAATGCCGGTTATTACACTGTTTCTTTTGATAAGGAGGTGGCTGTGGAAGCATGAGAAAAGTATGCGGTCGTTTTATTTATAAGTAC
>CAKRCJ010000362.1 GCA_934307185.1 uncultured Roseburia sp. | reverse complement strand
CCCAAAAAAAGTCTTTTCAAATCCATAACACAGCCTAAATTGTGGCAGCGTCATTCATTTTCATTAAACTCCGGTTTACTCCTCTAAACTATCCTTCATTTTTCCCAACATTCCCGATTTTTTCAACGGCAGTGTAATAATAATCGCAATGATTGTTCCACCGCACGTACTGATTAAAAACGGAACAACGAATGTAAATAATGCTGCTGCCTTATTTCCCATGACAAGATAAGCAACCGGATAAGAAAGCATTCCGCCGACAATTCCGGTTCCCACTACTTCACCGATATAGGCAAATGGCAATTTTTTTCCATATTTATAAAGAAGTCCTCCGAGCAGCGCACCGCACATACTTCCCGGAAATGCCAAAGGGCTTCCAAGACCTAACAGGTTACGGATTAGGGATGCGATAAAAGCCTGTGCCAGTCCCCACCATGGTCCTACCGTAACAGCACACAAAATATTTACAAGATGCTGCACCGGTGCACATTTTGAGCCGAATACCGGGAAGGAAAATAAGCTTCCCACTACGGCTACTGCTGCTAAAATTGCTGTGACGGTCAATTTTTTTAAATTTGATTTTTTCATTCTTTTGTCCTCATTTTCTGAAACCTGTCATCCCAGAAACGGGACATTCCTGACGGTTTCTATTTTTTCTGTACTGCTCCTGCAGCTTTTTCTACAATCAGGCAGAGAACGACTGTAATCACCATATCCGGCAGAGTATTTCCAACCGGTGTATCCACCTGCATAAGTATGCGGTAAATAACAAATCCGGCAAGCCATACCAACAGATTACGCCACTGGAATGCATTTTTCTCAGAGTCTGCTTTCTTTAATAAGAAGTAATCTGCAATCTGTACGGCAATCATCGGTGCAAAAACAGAGCCAATCAGATATAGAAAATTCGTAATGTTGTCCATCGGATAAACGATAGCTGCGACCGTTCCGATAATGGTAACAACAATGGCAGCCCATTTTTCATTGATTTTCCCAGAAATAGAAACGCTTGAAACACCTGCGGAATAAGCGTCCAAAAATGTTGTTGTAACTGTGGAAAATACAATGATAAGAAGTCCGACCACACCAAATCCGGTTTTTAACATAATCTGCGCAATATCATATTCCCCGGTAAAAATAGCGGCTCCCATACCGATCATGTACATAAAAATGCTGACAAGACTGTAAACTACCACACTGACAAGTGTTGCTGCAAATGGCTTTTCGGCTTCTCTTGTGTAATCACTGATAAGCGGCAGCCAGGAAAGCGGCATTGCGACTGCAAGCTCTACGGCTGCTCCAAAAGACAAACTTCCATCATCAACAATTGGTGCCACGCTTCCATTTCCAAAGAAAATCACTTTAAAAAGAACGAGCGACAAAACAAAAAGCGCTGTCATTGCAACGGTATTTAATTTTCCAAGATTTGTCAGTCCAATGAAAATCCACACGATAATCAATCCACCGATAATGATTGCCCAAATCCAGTTTCCGGTATGTAAAATTCCATCTGCTGCAAGTGCGCCATCATAAATCATAATCGCAGTCCAGCCAACAAGCTGTAAAACATTTAACACCGCAAAAAGAAGGCTTCCCTTCTCGCCAAAACTCATCTTTACCGTTTCCATGGCACTTTTTCTCTCTTTTGCGCCAATCATTCCTGCGGCAAACATCATCAGTCCTCCAATCAGATGTCCGAGCAGAATGGCTGCCATTGCCTTACCAAAACCAAGCGGGGCAAAATAGGTACCGGTTAATATTTCTGCCAGGGAAACGCCTGCTCCAAACCAGATTAATCCGTTTGAAAAAACGGAAGTTCTTTTCTCACTCATCTTTCATATTCTCCTTCGATTGCAAATGCATGGTTCATAGGTCCACTTCCTTTTCCAAGGTCAAGCATGGCGGCAAGTGCGCCGGAAATGTAGTTTTTCGCATACCGGACAGATGTTTCCAAATCTCTTCCTTTTGCAAGATTAGATGCGATTGCGGAAGATAAGGTACAGCCGGTTCCGTGGGTATTTGGATTGTCAATCCGTTTTCCGTGGAACCATACCGGTTCTTTTCCCTTTTGAAAAAGAAGGTCGTTTGCATCATTTAACTGATGTCCGCCCTTTAATAAAACTGCACAGCCTAAGGTATTACAGATGATTTCTGCTGCTTTTTCCATATCTGCTTCTGTTTTTATCTCCATTTCAGAAAGCACTTCTGCTTCCGGGATATTTGGAGTGATAACAGTTGCAAGAGGCAATAATTTACTTTTCAATGTGCCGATGGCGTCCTCGCTGATAAGCCTTGCTCCGCTTGTCGCCACCATGACAGGGTCTACCACGATATTTTTTGCATGGTACTCTGTCAGTTTGTCCGCAATCGTCTCAATCAGTTCACTGGAAGAAACCATTCCGGTTTTAATTGCATCCGGATTAATATCCGTAAAAATACTGTCCAGCTGCTCTGCCAAAAATTTTGGAGTTACCTCCATGATGTCTGTTACGCCGGTTGTATTCTGGGCAGTCAAAGCCGTAATCGCACTCATCGCGTAAACGCGGTTTGCGGTCATTGTCTTAATATCTGCCTGGATGCCGGCGCCTCCACTGGAATC
>CAKRCJ010000361.1 GCA_934307185.1 uncultured Roseburia sp. | reverse complement strand
CAACAAAACCCTGTTTATTGATGCTTCAGCTGAGTGTATCAAGGTAACGAATAACAATAAACTGACACAGGCGAACATCGAAAAAATCGTGGACACCTTTGCCAATCGAGCCGAGGAAGCACACTTCTCGCATCTGGCAAACTATGAGGAAATAGCGGACAATGATTATAATCTCTCTGTTTCCACCTATGTGGAAGCCGAGGACACCAGAGAGAAAATCGACATTGTGAAGCTTAATGCCGAGATCGAGAAAATCGTTGCCCGTGAACAGATTCTTCGTGATGAAATAGCAAAAATTATTGCAGAGATCGAGGTGGGATGATGAAGAAGGACAAGCGTGAAATCAGCATCGTTCGTTCCTCCGCTGCTGAATATCTGACATTTGTTGCCTCCACAGGTGCAGACGAAAAAAGCATAGAGATGCGTTACGAGGACGAAAATATCTGGCTGACACAAAAAATGATGGCTGCTTTGTATGATGTGGATGTACGAACCGTCAATGACCATATTAAAAAAATATATTCTGATTCAGAATTGGAACAATCAGCAACTATCCGAAAATATCGGATAGTTCAAACGGAAGGTTCCCGTGAGGTTGCCCGTGAAGTAAACCATTATAATCTGCAAATGATTATTTCGGTTGGCTTCAAGGTGAATAACGAGCGAGCGGTGCAGTTTAGAAAATGGGCCAACCGTATTGTAAAAGATTACACCATTCAAGGCTGGGTTATGGATGATGACCGTCTGAAAAATGGCGGAACTGTGCTGACAAAAGAATATTTTGAAAAGCAGCTTGAAAAAATCCGTGAGATTCGTCTTTCGGAACGAAAATTCTACCAGAAAATCACCGATATTTATGCCACAGCTCTGGACTATGACCCTTCCGCAGCAGCTACAAAACGCTTTTTTGCAGCGGTGCAAAACAAGTTGCATTATAGTGTTCATGGGCAAACAGCAGCCGAGGTTATCTACAACCGAGCAGATGCAGAAAAAGAACACATGGGGCTTACCACATGGGATGGCTCGCCAAAAAGCAAAATTCATGCATATGATGTTGTGGTAGCGAAAAACTATTTGACCGAAAAGGAGCTTTCCCAGTTGGGACGTATTGTTTCGGCATATTTGGATCTGGCAGAAGCACAGGCAGAGCGACACATTCCGATGACAATGGCAGATTGGGAGAAGCGGCTCGATGGCTTTCTCACCGTGTGGGACAGAGAGGTTTTGCAGGATGCCGGAAAGGTATCCGCAGAACTTGCCAAGGCTCACGCTCTGAGCGAGTTTGAAAAATATCGCATCGTGCAGGATCGGCTGTATCAAAGCGACTTCGACAGGATATTACTGGGGAAAGATTCACATACAAAAGAATTGCCGGAAGCGAAGGATGGCGGTGAATAAACTTTATGAGATTATCTGATGTATTATCAAAATCGCCCGATAAGGAATACGTTCAAATTGATGCATTTTTGTAAAACAAAGCCGGTAAAGCAGGGCAAAAGGTCGATATTTCAACTGGAACAGTCGCCTTGAACTACTTTTGCGTTTCATGCGGGGATATAAGGACTTTTTGGTCAAGACCCAAACTCACATGTATTTTTGTGAGCAAGAATCTAATCAGTGTTGATTATGTGTTGACCTGCGGATGCGGAGCTTCCATACCGGTATGGTTTTTGATAGAGAGCAAAAATGATATAACAGGTCAAGCGCCTACTATACGCATATTGAAGAAAAGTGTAAAACTATCCGATATGGTTCGTATCAACGACAATCGCTACGGGGAATTCACTCCGCTATTAGACAAAGCTATGCAGGCATATACCGACGGATTAGGAGCAGGTGCAGTTGTATATCTGAGAAAAATTTTTGAAAAAATCACGGTAAAAACAGCGAAAGCAGTCGATATCGAGTATGCTCAATATAAAGGCGGAAACCCAAAGAACTTTTCTGATCTGCTAAAAAAGGTGGATGAAAAATGCTCGATAATTCCAAAAGAATTTTCTGCAAACGGGTATAAACTGTTTCGAGAATTGAGCGGCGTCGTCCATGGAGAATATGATGAAGAAGCAGGATTGAAGAATTTCGAAGCCCTGCACAGACTTGTAATAGGAATCCTTGAAAATGCAATCAATCATAAAGAGTTATTGGATGCTATTACTGTGCTCGGTTGGAATGAAGAACGAGGTGAAGATAAATGAGCCGATTGGATGAACTGATTCAGCAATACTGTTCGGATGGGGTGGAGTTCATGCCCATCAAGGATGTTTATCAAAGACTGAAAGGAACACCGATTACTGCGGCTAAGATGAAGGAAATTGAAAGAGCCGACGGAAATGTTCGAATTTTTGCAGGCGGTAAAACGGTTATCAATGCTTACGAGGAAGATATTCCGAAAGCAAATATAACGAGAGTTCCGGCGGTATTGGTTCAATCTCGTGGAGTAATTGATGCTGTATATTATGAAAAACCTTTCACATTCAAAAATGAAATGTGGGCATATACGCACGAAAATAAAACAGCAGTTAAATACTGTCCTGGTCAAGTGTTTTTGTAACGCCAATGGCTTTTTAAATTGTAAATCTTTTTATGCTGAATATCTTGCTTC
>CAKRCJ010000360.1 GCA_934307185.1 uncultured Roseburia sp. | reverse complement strand
CACCACATCCTCACCGACATGATACCCCGCTTTTTCCACCGCCTTCTGCAGATAGGAAAATACTTCTTTTGTGTCTTTAAAATCCGGTGCAAAGCCGCCTTCATCACCGACCGCCGTACTTAGCCCCGCCTCATTTAATATCTGTCTTAAAAAATGATAAATTTCCGCCCCCATACGAAGACCATCCGCAAAATCTAATGCTCCAACCGGCATAATCATAAACTCCTGAAAATCAATGGAATTTTTTGCATGCACACCACCGTTGATTACATTCATCATCGGAACCGGAAGAATATGTGCAGATGCACCGCCCAAATAACGGTAAAGCGGCATATCAAGTGCTTTTGCCGCCGTTTTTGCACATGCCATGGAAACACCAAGGATTGCATTTGCCCCCAAGTTTCCTTTATTATCCGTTCCATCCTCCTCCACCATAATGCGGTCGATTTCTGCCTGCTCTAACACATTGTGTCCAATTAATTTTTCACGGATTTTCGTATTGACGTGTTCCACAACTTTTCTCACGCCAAGTCCGAAGTAGCGCTCCTCGCCGTCCCTTAACTCGATTGCTTCAAATTGTCCGGTACTTGCTCCCGACGGAACTGACTCCCTTGCCGTAATCTTTTTTCCGGTTGTCTCAGTCTCTGCTGTCACTTCGACCTCCACGGTCGGATTTCCCCTGGAATCTAAAATTTCTCTTGCATGAACATCAATAATTTTAATAAATAAAGACATACTATCCTCCTAATATTGCTTTGTTTTCGGATAGTATGTCTCCAAACATTTATAAATATGTATTGCTCTTTCTATTCTGTGACATTCTCATCTGTATTCAGATATTTGCCAAAGGCTTTTTTATAATAAGCGGCGAAAAAATATCCCATCAGGCCAAAACCATAAATAAGCGTTAAAAAATTAGCAAGCAGAACGGTTGTATTCACCCAGACCAGCAGAATAAAAAGAATTGCCATCTGAATAGTATATTTCATATTTCTAAGTGCCATAAAAAACGAATAACGTATTGTATCTTTTACGGTATTGACAAATCTTGACTGCACGCCAAACACATATAACATGGAAATAAAATATGGAATTCCAATAATTAACGCAATTGCCTGCATACATAGCCCAAAAGTATCCCCTGCCTGATTTCCCATCACAAAATCAAATGCAAGCAATGCTCCTGCCACCAGATAAAGAAGCCAGATTGCTGTTGCCTGTTTAAAATTTTCCTTAAACGAATGAAAAAAGTTGGATGTGACATATCCTTCTTTGTCATGCAGTTTCATGCCTGCATACATTAATGCCGTTGTAGACGCCCCGATTGTCACAATCGGAAGAGAACAGACAAGCCAGTATAAATTTAAAATAAATATCTTGCCGATTGTATCAATTGCACGGAACACTACATTGTCCACATCAAAAATTCTATTCCACATAATTTAAAAGATACCTTTCTGTCATAAGTGTGTCAAAACGCCTTGCGCCTGCAAAATCTACAGGCCAAGGTATTTTCTATCGTAAGTTTACCTGCAAATTTTAAATTTCGCAAGTGTCATACAGATTTTGAATATACTTTCGTGCATTTACTGCGTTTTCCGGTGTTGTATTCTCCAGTGTTGCGTGGATATACGGCTTCTTTTCCTTTATAAAGCGGATAATCTGCGTGTAATCCATTTCCCCTGTTCCAGCAGCAACAGAAACAAGCTCATTCTCTCTTACTGTAAAATCCTTCAGATGTACAACTGCAATATCCTCTCCCAAAACTTCAATCGCTTCTTTGATAATATTTTCACGTTCTTTATAATTGCTGATGTCCAAAAGATTTACCGGGTCAAATATAATCTGAAGATTTGGGGATGCAATTGTATCTAACACTTCTCTTGCCCGCACCGGATTACATACAATATGCTTATATACCGGTTCAATCGCAACAATAACGCCCATTTTTTCTGCGTATTCCACAATTGGTCTTAAATTATGGATAAAAATATCAAGCGCTTCTTTTGAATGGTTTTTCTCTTCAAACGTATAGCTTTCATTTACAGCACCTGTCTCTGTTCCAACAACACCCGCTCCCATTAAAGAAGCCATGCGGATATGTGCCATATAGCGGTGCATATTTTTTGCAAGCGCCTCCTCATTTGGAGTTGCAAGGTTTAAATAACAGCCAAGCACTGCCACATCCAGATTATTTTTTGCAAAAAGATTTTTTAAGTAGCAGGAAAAACCCGGTGTCAACGCACCATCTGCCACAGAATACTCCGAAATCACTTTTTTCAGTGCCAGATGAACACAGGAAAAGCCCTGCTCCTTTGCAATTGCCGCGCGCTCCTCTAACGGCTTTTTCTCTGTATCGTGTAAACGAATTCCTATCTGCATCTCATTGTCTCCTTCTATTCAATCACATTATCGACATCGTAAAGCTCTACCGGTTCTCCTGCCGCACCCGTCACTTTCACATTGTCAAGCACCAGTTTTTTTACATTGTGCGCATAAATTCCTTTTCTACTGCATTTTTCTACGCCGTTTGACATGATTGGGACATCTGTTTTTGCATCTTTGGCAAAGGATATATCTACATTGTGCATCTCTATATACT
>CAKRCJ010000359.1 GCA_934307185.1 uncultured Roseburia sp. | reverse complement strand
ACTGGAATGTCTGATTGGGTAAGCCATTAATCCGATAAGTTCTGTGTGTCCTGTAATTCTCTCTGCCATAATTTTTTTCTCCTTTTCCCTTCAAAAAAATGATTATGTAGTTTCTTTGTTTCTCTTTTTTTCTGATGTCAGTTATTCTGGTTCTTAACATTGTCTGCCCACTTCGTTAAAAACTTAACAACCTCTGATACTGATATTATACAACGTATCTTTTAATACTTCCAATGCTTGTTTTGTGCTTTTTTAATAGCTTTTTTCTATCAATTAGCGTATAATATACACAAAAACCCTGTATTATTTTTGTAACCCATAGATATTTTCTATTATTTTAAGGAGAATTATGCATGACACTTAATCAGTTAAGTTATTTTTACCAGGCAGCGGTGCTTCAGCACTTCAACCAGGCAGCAGAAAAAATGAATATTTCGGAACCAAGCTTAAGCCGTTCCATTAACGCCTTAGAAGATGAGCTTGGTGTCACTCTCTTTGAAAAAAGAGGAAGAAATGTTGTGCTTACCAAAGCAGGGGAAGTTTTTTTAGAGCATGTCACCCAGATTTTGGATGATGTGAAACGCGCGGAAAATAAAATGCACCAGCTTTCCACGGGCGGTGGACATATTGATATTGCCTATGTCTCTCCGCTTGCAAGGGAATATATTCCGCGCACCGTAAGTAATTTTCTTTCCATTGAACAGAACAAAAATATTACCTTTAATTTCCATCAGGACATTACCTCTGTTAATATAGAAGGTTTAAAGAAAGGAAGCTATGACCTGATTTTCGGTTCTTATATGGCAAATGAACCAAACGTTGAATTTATTCCTATTATTAAACAGGAACTTGTTGCCATTCTTCCGGTCGGTCACCCATTAAGCCGGAAAGAAGCCGTGGAGGCTGCTGATTTTTCCCATTATCAGGTGCTTGGTTACGCAAAACACTCCGGTCTTGGAAAATATACGCGCAGTTTTTTCAAAGACCATGGTATCTCTCCGGATTTTATCTGTGAATCCCCGGACGAAAACGGAATCGCCTCCTTAGTTGCCAAAGGTTTCGGCATTGCCCTTGTTGCAGATGTCGATACGATTTACCGCGATGACATCTGCATCCGGCCGTTAATCTCAACCGAGTCTTTCTCGCATACCGTATATATGGCATATATGCGGGGCAAATACCAGCTTCCGGCGGTACAGAGCTTTATTGCATTTATAAAAGATTATCGTCCCTCTGTCTCCTGACAGACGAACTGGATAAACGACTTTGCCACCGGGGAAAGATAGTGTTTTTTTAAAGTGGCAAGGTAAACTGCCCTCTCATACGCCGGATGGCTGATTTCAAGAGTCTTTAAATTTAACGATTTTAAGATTGGAATATCCGGCATCACGGCAATTCCAAAGCCCTGTGCCACAAGTCCTGCCATACTGGAGTCCTCCTCCATCTCAAAGGCAACTTTTGGAAACTGGTTGATTTCTTCAAACATCTGGTCAATAACCGGGCGAAGTCCGCTTCCTTTTTCAAAATAAATCTGCGGATATTCAATCGTATCACGGAGGTCAACGCTGTCTTTTATCGCAAGCGGGTGGTCCCTTGGCACTGCTACCACAAGCTTCTGGTTCCCGATTTTCCGAAATTCAATGTCCGGCTCGCCCTCTTTAAAAGAAGAAAAAACAATATCATATTTATCTTCTTTTAATCCTTCCAAAATATCTCCGGTCGTTCCCACGGTAAAATGAAATTCAATCTGATAGTCCGGGTAAGCATCTAAAAAGTTCCGTACCATTTTCGGTGTAAAATTGCTTCCCATCGTATAAATATAAGCAAGATGAATAATACCTTCCTTGCTTCCGTTTAACTCCCTGGTGCGCTGCACTCCCTCTTCGAGCACTTTTAAAGACTCCTCCACATAAGGAAGAAACAGCTTTCCGTAGCGCGTCAGCACAATATTTCTGCCTTTCTTTTCAAAAAGCCTTGTGCCAAGCTCCTCCTCAAGCTGCGAAATTGCATGACTTAACGATGGCTGTGTGATAGAGAGCATCTGCGCTGCTCTCGTATAATGTTCCTCCTGTGCCAGCACTTTAAAATACTGAAGCTGATTTAAGTTCATTGTATGTTTCCCCCTTTTATCGGATATAAACCTGCTTCAAATTATAAAACAATCTATAGATTTTTTCTATCATTTCGGGGAAAAATAACAATTGGACTTTTGTATTTCTACGATGTAAGTTGAATGTAAAGAGAAGGAATCATTTACTTCTCAATTGTTAAAAATGTAACACAGTATTTTAAAAACAGATTACATTCTTAACATCTGCCCACAAATTTCTGCATTTTGCAGAAGCAATCTCATGTAACGCTATTTTCTATGAATAAATTTTTAAGGAGATTAAATTACTATGAAGAACAAATACCCTCATATTTTTGAACCAATGACCATCCGCAGAATGACCATGAAAAACAGAGTTGTCATGACACCTATGGGAACAAACTATGGTGAGCAGAACGGAGAAATGAGTTTCCTTCACATTAACTATTATGAGCAGAGAGCAAAGGGCGGCACAGGGCTTTTAATCGTTGAAAATGCAAGTGTAGACTCCCCACAGG
>CAKRCJ010000358.1 GCA_934307185.1 uncultured Roseburia sp. | reverse complement strand
AAGAAGACACTGGGGAGCCGCCGGTTCTTAGCGACCGTATTTTGGTCGCTTAGTACCGTTGCGAGCGACACGTAACGAAAGTGTGTCTTCGATGATTTTGTTCATTTTGTACAATTATAGATAACTAAATTTGAGTTTCGCAATCACCTATTAAAGGTTTTTAATATAAAGGAGAAAAACAATGTATGTATTTCCAGAAAATGAAAAACTGCAATATAGCGGCCGCATTGACTTTGAGCAGAAGAATGCCCCTGTTTTCGTATATGCAGCAAGCAGCGTAAAGCTGATTTTTACCGGAACTTCCATAAAGGTGCACATTTCGAATAAAAGAAACTACTGGACCAATTATATTGGATACATTTTAGACGGCGTACAGAAAAAAATAGCACTCGATGGGGAAGAAGGGGAGCGCGTCTATACGCTTGCAGAAAACTTAAAAGAGGAGAAACATGAACTTTTATTGTTTAAACGCATGGACTCCTGCCATATTTTTACACTTTATGGGTTTGAAATAGAGGATGGAGCGAAGCTTTTTTTACCGGAGCCGAAGCCTTCACGAAGAATTGAGGTATTCGGGGACAGCGTTTCGTGCGGAGAGGTTTCCGAGGCATTGGACTATGTGGGAAAAGCGGACCCGCTACATGACGGGGAGTTTTCTAATAGCTGGTATTCTTATAGCTGGATTGCTGCAAGAAAGTTAGGGGCTGAGCTTCATGACACATCGCAGGGCGGAATTGCGCTTTTAGATAAGACCGGTTGGTTTATGGAGCCTGATTACCTTGGAATGGAGTTCTGCTATGACAAAATCGAATATTGTCCTGCACTTGGGGAAGTGAAGCAGTGGGATTTTAGCAAATACAAGCCGCAGGTTGTCATTGTTGCAATCGGGCAGAATGATAATCATCCCGTGGATTATATGGCAGAAAATTATGATTGCGAAAAAGCTGTTTATTGGCGGAAACGATATGAGCAATTTATTGAAAAATTAATGGAAATTTATCCCGACAGTTATATTATTTTAACGACAACGGTGTTGTGCCATCATAAAAACTGGGATAAATCCATTGAAGAGGTATGTGAAAAAATTAACAGTCCAAAGGTTCATCATTTTTTATATGAAAATAATGGCTGCAAGACACCGGGGCATATCCGTATTCCGGAGGCAGAAAAAATGGCAGACGAGCTTTGTGCTTATATAAATTCACTGGGAGATATCTGGTAGGACAGACTGCATCGGAAAGCCTGACAGAAATCGGTTTTCTGTTTTTGGCGCCGGAATTATCGAAGAAAAAGGAGTAATCGAAAATCATGAATGATGAGAGATTTTTTGAAAATGCTATATCCAATCATGGAAGCTTTGACAGAATACAAAAATTATTTTTACGGGCAGAAAAAGGGGAAAAGTTAAACATAGCTTTTTTTGGAGGCTCTATTACAATGGGCTCTCTTTCAAGTACGCCGGAAAAATGCTATGCGTACCACGTATATGAATGGTGGTGCAAAACATTTCCGAATGCCGAATTTACCTATGTAAATGCCGGTATCGGGGCGACAAATTCGCAATTTGGCTGTGCGAGGGCTGAAAGTGATTTGTTAAAATATGAACCGGATTTTGTTGTCGTTGATTTTTCGGTCAATGATGACAGTAACGAACATTTTTTAGAAACCTATGAAGGCGTGATAAGAAAAATCTATTATGCAAAAAATAACCCGGCAGTGCTCATTCTCCATAACGTTTATTATAATAACGGGGCGAACGCACAGCTGATGCATGCAAAAGTGGCGCGCTATTATGACATTCCGGCGGTAAGTATGCAAAGCAGCATTTATTCCGAACTTTTATCCGGAAAAATCGAAAACAGGGAAATCACCCCGGATGACCTTCATCCGAATGACGCAGGTCATAAGCTGGTGGCATCAGTGATTACGCATACATTGGAAAAAATGTACGACGAGCGGAAGCAGGACGGAAAAAAAGAGCCAGAAGCAGGAAGCAGATGCAAAGAAAAAAAGAAACCGTTCACAGAAAATGCCTATGAAAATTCCATCCGTTATCAGAATGACAGCAAGGCAGCTATAAGTGATGGTTTTACTGTGGATAAATCACAACAGAAGGGAATTACAGATATTTTTAAAAACGGATGGACGGCTGAAAAAAAGGGTGCTACCATTATATTTGAAGTGGAGGGAACCTGCATCGGAATTCAGTACCGCAAAACAGTAAAGCTTCCTGCACCTGTGGCAGAAGTCGTGATTGACGATGAAAAAGAAAAAGCGGTTGTTCTGGATGCAAATTTTGATGAAACGTGGGGCGATAAGCTGCAGCTTGATACGATAGCAGAACATATGGCAGGTGGAAAGCATAAAGTACAGATTACCCTCACAGAAACACATAAGGAGGACAAACTTCCGTTTTATCTTGTTTCTGTGATTGCGTCCGGAAAATGAAAAAGCGATTTTAGGTGTTTGCGAAACTCATAGAAAAAGTATATTGGATTGTACAAAATGAATAAAAGCATAAGAAGACACTGGGGAGCCGCCGGTCCTTAGCGACCGTATTTTGGTCGCTTAGTACCGCTGCGAGCGACACGTAACGCAAGTGTGTCTTCGA